>CAZPHU010000032.1:0-35481 GCA_964586285.1 uncultured Fibrobacterota bacterium
AGAAAGTGCTTGAGATTGCGGCTAATGAAGCGCGCTCGATGTCGCACAAGTATATTGGCACCGAACACCTGCTTCTGGCATTGATGAAAGACACCGAATCGGCAGCGGCAAATGCTCTGGCATCGGCGGGGCTTGAGTACGACAAAGTCAAGGAAGAGATCGGACGAGTTCTGCGAGGAGGAGAGAGCGTGAGTGCAAGTAAAGAAAAAAGCAAGACTCCTTTTCTTGATCATTTCGGTCGGGATTTGACGGTAATGGCTAAAGAAGGGCGGCTTGATCCGGTCATAGGCAGAGAAAAGGAAATCGAGCGGGTTGTACAGATACTGAGCAGAAGAAAGAAAAACAACCCCGTACTCATAGGTGAGCCGGGTATAGGAAAGACCGCTATTGTGGAGGGGCTTGCGCAGAAAATTATCGAGAAAAACATTCCGCAGGTACTCGAAAACAAACGGGTGATCAATCTGGATATGGCATCGATGGTTGCCGGTACGAAGTATCGCGGTCAGTTTGAAGAGCGTCTTAAGGCGCTGATGGTTGAATTGCAGAAAAACGAAAACATCATAATATTTATCGACGAGCTTCATACGATTGTGGGAGCGGGCGGATCTGAGGGGAGTCTCGATGCTTCCAATATATTCAAACCCGCCTTATCTCGGGGCGAGATACAGTGCATTGGTGCAACCACTCTAGATGAGTATCGTAAGTATATCGAAAAGGACGGTGCTCTTGCACGGCGATTTCAGACAATTATGATCGATCCGCCCAACGTAAACGAGACCATCCAGATACTTCGCGGGTTGCGTCACAACTACGAAGAGCATCATAAGGTTACCTATTCTGAAAAGGCGATAGAAGTCGCGGTCAAGCACTCCGACAGATACATATCCGACAGGTTTTTGCCCGATAAGGCTATCGATGTGATAGACGAGGCCGGTGCGCGAAAGCGTCTGTCGAGTATGGAAATACCGCCTGAAATCAGAGACATGGAAAAAGAAATCGCGGATGTGGTGCGGGAAAAAGAACGTGCAGTGGAGCAGCAGGAGTTTGAACGCGCGGCCAAGCTGCGAGACAAACAGGACAAGCTAAAGGGCGATTTGCTCGAGAAAAAGGCTCTTTGGCGTAAATCGAAGTCGGAAGAGCGATTGCTGGTGGATGAGAATACGGTGGTTGAGGTGATTTCGACCATTACCGGTATTCCGCTGTCCCGTCTTGAGGAAGAAGAATCCAAGAAGCTTCTTGCTCTTGAGGATCACCTGCGCAAGAGGGTCATCGGTCAGGAGGCTGCCTTGGAGGCGGTTGCACGAAGCATACGGCGTTCCCGAGCCGGGCTTCACAATGTCCGCCGTCCGATAGCATCATTCATATTCCTCGGTCCTACGGGCGTGGGTAAGACGGAGCTTGCAAAAGCCCTTGCTCAGGCGCTGTTTGATTCCGAAGATGCGCTGGTGCGAATAGATATGTCGGAATACATGGAAAAGTTCGCGGTCAGCCGTTTGGTTGGTGCGCCCCCAGGGTACGTGGGTTACGAGGAAGGTGGTCAGCTAACCGAAAAGGTCCGCAAGAAGCCCTACTCGGTGATTCTGCTGGATGAGATAGAAAAGGCACATCCCGATGTGTTTAATATTCTTCTGCAGATCCTGGACGACGGGCTTTTGACCGATTCCTACGGAAGGCATGTAAATTTCAAAAATGCCATAATTATCATGACCTCCAATGCCGGTACCCGAGAAGTGAAAAAGACCGGTAAGGTTGGATTTGGTAAGGAGTCTGAACAAAACACTCAGGAAGCGATGAAGTCGCGTGTTTTAGAGGAACTCAAGCGGATCTTTAATCCTGAGTTTCTAAACCGCGTGGATGATACTATCGTTTTTAATTCACTGGGTAAAAAGGAAATCGCCCGAATCGTAGATATCCAGCTTGCCGAAGTAGAGCAACGTTTACTGGAGAGAAATATCCATCTTCAGATCGATCAGGATGCCAAAACGCATATAATCGAGAAGGGGTTCGATCCGGTATTGGGGGCTCGCCCGCTAAGACGATCCATTCAGCGACTGGTGGAAGATCGTCTTGCCGAAGAATTTCTTAATGACGGATTTCATGAAGGTGATACCGTTCATATAGAGAAGAAGGGAGACGAGCTGGTATTTTCGACTGAAAAGGGATCGGATGAGGCCTCGTAAGTGGATACTGATTCTTTTTACATGTATCTGCTTAATCATAATTCTGCTGTATCAGGGTATAAGGCTCATAGAGCGAAATCGCAATATAGAGTCGATTCTGATACAGCGGATCTCCGAGCATGTTGACGGATCTTTTTCGGTAGAAAAGGTCCGTCTGGGCTTCTTTGCCGTATACCTGCAGAATGTAAATATCTCCATTCCTCTGCAAGCTTTCAAGCTTCGCGTCAACGACATAAAAGTAGGCTTCTCTTTAAGGAAATTAATTGCCGCAAAGGGAGATTTTGCCCGCAGTATAGACAAGATTATCATTGTAAATCCGGAATTTCAGATCAATATACAGGGTGAAGCGCGGTCCGATACCGAAAAACAAGATGCCGCCGTTCTCGATCAGGATTTTCTTAGAAATTTACCGGTGAGCGATATCCTGGTAAAAAACGGGTCACTACAAATTTTCGGCCTTAAAAATAAAGAGGCATTTCGCGGCGGGGGGCTCAACGGCAAAATGCTTCAGGATTTGACCGGGACTACTATCGAACTCGAGGGCCGATTAGCCAGCTTAAGGAAGAATCTTACTATTGCAGCTCATATTTCACCCCCTGGAGGCAGGCATCGTCTTTCCGTGCGTCTGAAGAATGCCCGTTTACGCAATCCTCTAAATCTGGGCCTATTTGAAGTAACATCGGGAGATTTGGACGGCGTGTGCGAATTTAGTTTTCCAGACACAAACATTCTCGGGAATTTACAATCCGGCGGTCGCATAGAAGTTTCAAAGGCTGAGTTTAAGCTTAACGAAGTATCTCAATCGTTTACAGGCGGATTTATCCGGATGAAACTGGAAGACAGCAGACTTGTTGTCGATTCGCTAAAGAGTAAATGGGGTGATATCTCCCTGAGTGCTGGAGGAAATTGGGACATCGCAGATATGACTCCAAGTTATCTGAACCTGTATGTTAGCGATATTGACGTTTCCTCGCTGCCCCAGGATTTTCCCGCCGAAATAAGGGATAAGATTTCCGGTACCGGTTGGTTAAGCGCTCAAATTTCCAAAATCCCTCAAAAAGAAGGGGTACGCATCGAAACATCATTCGGCGGATTCTCTATTGGAATTGTTCCGATCATTAATTGGAAGGCAACATGGGTATATAATCAGAGTGTCCTTACTTTGAATTCTCTAAAAGCACTGCATAAACATTACCGGGTAAATGCAAACGGTAAGCTGGACTTTCAAAGCCAAAAGCCTGCATACAGTTTTTCGATGGTTTTGAATCCGAAATCTCAGTTGTTTTCTCCGGATTGGGGTGGGGAATTTCAACTGAATGGAAAAGTCAGTGGTATCGGTAAGAAATTTTCATTCGATCTGTCCACGGCGGGAAAAGACATAACCTATCGCGGCACCAAATTGGACAGCGTTTTCCTTGTCGCGAGTGGTAACGAAAGAAAAGTTGTTTTCTCCAACTTAGCACACAATGGGGCACCTTTTCTTATCAAGGGCTCAATCGATTCACCATTTAGCGCCGCCGCCAAAGTACGCGGTTCTTTTGATGTTGACAGTTCGACCGTCGGCAAATTCTTTCAGAAAATTTCAGCAAATAATTTCTGTCCGGAAAGTCCTTTAATAAAAGGGAAGATCGGCGGCACGCTCAAAGCGCCCGAAATCACCGCAAAAGCAAGCTTTACAGGCAAGATCGGTGGGGATCTTAATTTTCATGCGCGTCCGATTTCAAAGGCTGGCGCATACAGGCTTACTACTGCAAATAGTTTCCTCGTGCTTAATAAAATTCCTTTGCCTGTTTTTTTCCAGGCAACTGTTTCTTCGGATTCCTTCTCGGTTGATTCTCTTAATCTTGCCGATCGGATTAAGGGGCGTGCATTTGTGAAAACGGATGAATCGGAGGAGATTGTCGCGTCTGTCACAGGCAAATCAGTTGCTTTATCCTTGCTTGACAGTGTTATGATGGACGGCAAAAAAATACTGCGTGACGGGTACTTTGATATACATCTAAGACTCTCGGGTAAGTATGATTCGATACGAAGTCGTGCCCGTATCAATTTGCGCGATGCGAATATCGGCGGAGTATATCCGATTCAAACTGATATGGTGGTTGCGGGGGAGGGGAAGAACTGGAGTGTCCACCCGTTTGTCGTACGCAAAGATAAACGAATAGTCGTTGAAGTTGATTCACTGACAAAAGGTCGCGGTTTCTTTGTGCGTGGGCAAGTGATAAATCTGGATTTGGAAAATTTTGCGGGGCAAAGTGCCGGCAGTGACCTAAAAACAGGTGGAAGGCTTAAAGCGTCATTTACCTCCACCGGTTCGGGTTTTCCAATCATGGTAACAGCACATGTTCCGAAACTTCAAATAAACGAATACTCTCTGGGCGACGTTGACAGCCGCATAGAGCTGAACCTGAAGGAAATTCGGGTGCTTGATATCACGGCGGCCGACTCGACTCGCTTGAGCCTGAAGGCAAAGGGGGTGGTGCCCTGGACCTACATAACCGGTGAAGAGACTGAGAACGATACGGTTGAGGCTCACCTGAGTGGCAGAGGGGATTTACTGGCTGTATTCAGCAGATATTTGGACTCTCCGATTGGCGGCAGTGGTGAAGGGACCTTTGATTTGGAGGCTGCTGTAAGCGGTGGTAAATGGAGGTTCAGGCGGGGAGACATAGATTTAACCGGTGGGACACTGACGCTGTATCCGTTTGTCATGGAGGACATTAAAGATTTCTCGTTTCATTCATCACTGGACAGGCATTCGCGTTTGAAGCTGAGGATGAAAGGAAAAATTCGTAAGCGGCGCATTGAGGTGGTTTCTTCTCATGATATGCCCGAAGGTATAGAGGGGATAAGGCTTGGTCCCGTATCTGCAGGGGCATTGATGGTGGATACACCCGATAAGGGGATTCATATCCATTTACCCGGTTTTATGGCGGAGGGTGAGACCGCCGACATAGAGTTTTCGGGTAGAGAGCCTTTTGAGCAGTTTGCGATCTCAGGTCCGATAGACAAGCTTCGTTTAACTGGAACCTGGACTGTTCGGGATGTGGAGTTTACTTTTCCGCTTCTGGAGGAGGAGGTACTCCCTTGGTCCTTTGATCCTTTTCCTTATATAACCTGGGACATGGACATTAAAGTCGGCAACCGAAACGTAATTTATTTTTACGATGTCGGCATGAAGAAGCGTTTGATGCGTGTGGTTGAAGCGTTTGTGGATCCCAACGGGGAGATAAACATTCGCGGCCGGGATAAGGACAAAACATTTAGGCTACACGGCGGATTGCGATCTTATCGAGGAGCCGTTTACTATGGCAGGAGGTTTGATCGTAATGTCCAGGTAGGTGTAGATTTTGTTCCTGAACTGTTTCCGGGTAAAAACGATATCGAAAATCTGCCGTTTATTTGGGGAAGTGCTGAGGCGTTTTCGGACACCAGTCGGTTTGACCGAATAAAGTTGACGTTGCTGACAAAAAATCCCGAGACCGGCGGATTATCAGAAAAAGGACGCTTTAATGACATCACTTTTCGTCTCAGTTCCGAATTCGATGAGATACCGGGGGAATCGCAGCGGGAATTTTATCGTAAGGCGGGATTAAGATTTATAACACTTGAAGGGGCCGGCGGAATATTTTCGGACTTTGGAGAAAAGTATCTGCACAGGTATTTCCTGCAAAGATTTGAGCGAAAAATCGCCCGACGTTTGGGGCTGGATGTAATGAGCTTTGAAACCTCGATTGCGTCTAATTATTTTTACTACCTTTACAATAATAATTTTCAAGGTCTTGCGGGGCAATGGGATAATCTTGCCCTGGCAAATGTCGGTTTAACGTTGGGAAGGTATTTTTGGCGCGATAGATTTTTTCTGAAATGGCGTACAGAGCTGGTTCCATCCGATACGCTCATTTATCCTGAGCACCGTCTGGGACTGGAATATTACCCGATGCGGTATCTGTTTTTTGATGTAAGTTACGGCTTTCATCGTGGAGAGAATCATTTTAAACATAATCCCGGGCTTAATATGCAATTGCGGTTGCCTATTGCCGGGTTTCGAAAAGTTTTTGACTTCTGAAATTCTTCCTGATAATGTAGTTGCTTCCTTAACGGTTAGCTTTGGAGTTTAAATGATACGGAATTTAATCCTCGCATGCACATTTATGACTGTTTTTGTCGCAGGCGTAAAAGGAAAGACACTCGATTCGTTGATAATTGAAGGTGTGGAGATTCATCGACCTTCCATCGTACGTAACGCGGCCGGACTTCGTTCGGGTGCCCGGTTCAATGCGGTCGATATCCAGAAAGCCGTCAAGAGTCTTTACAACCTCGGTTTGTTTAAAGACGTAGAGATCTTTGCGGTTAATGAGACCGACAGTACCTCTTCATTGCAGATAAGGGTAGAGGAGTATCCAAGAACCGAATCTGTTGAGTATTCCGGCCTCAAGAAGCTTCGTAAGGGTGACCTCGAGGAGGTCGTTACTCTGAGAAACGGGCAGGTTGCAAGTGAGGCGGCGCTTTTCGACAACGTCCAGCTTATCAAACAGGCGTATGCGGAAGAGGGATATCTGCGCGCGAAGATAACTCCGGAGCTGATCAAGACCAAAACACCCGGTAATGTAATCGTGAAGTTCAAGGTTGATGAGGGGCCTCGCGTTCGCGTTAAGGAGATTACATTCAGAGGTAATAAAGCCTTTAGCAACAAGAAGTTGAAACGAGAATTCAAAACCAACGAAAAGAAATGGTATAACAGCGGTCATTTCAAGCGACACGAATATGAAAGTCATCTCGATTCTCTCATGATATTTTATCGGAATAAGGGCTATCTGGACGCTCAAATCGTAAGTGACAGTGTCTGGTATGGGGAAGAGAATAAGAACATATACATAGATGTCAACCTCGAGGAGGGGCGTCAGTACACCGTAGGTAACTTCTATTTCACCGGTACAAGTATTCTTGAGGCAGATTCCTTGCAGAAAAATATTGCCTTAAAAACGGGAAAGCCGTTCGAGCAGCAGAAGTTTGACATGAGCAAAATCTTCATCGCAAATGCCTATCGGGAAGAGGGGTACCTTTGGGTGCAGCTCAATGAGGATTTCAGGTATCGAGGAGATACGATTGATGTTGTGTTTAATGTCATGGAAGGGCGTCCGGCAATAGTTAACAAGATCGATATCCAGGGGAATAACAAAACTCTGGAAAAGGTCATACGACGCGAGTTGCAGCTTCATCCGGGAGAAAAATACAAGCAATCCAGGATGGAGCGTAGTATTCGTGAAATAATGCAGCTAAATTATTTCAACAATGTGACCCCGGATCTGCGTCCAAACGCAAACGGAACGATTGACCTGTTGGTTGATGTGGAGGAAAAGGACAATATCGGGCAGTTTACGGCCGGTGTGACATACAGTGGTCTTGATGGACTTGGTGGAACGTTTAGTATCACAATTCCCAATTTCCGCGGAGCAGGACAGGAGTTGAGCACTAACGTTGAGTTTGCCAAGCATCGCCAGAAATTATCCTTTGGTTTCAAGGAACCGTGGCTTTTGGGCACTCCAACCTCCAGTCAATTCAATGTTTTTTACGAACGAACCGAGTATGATATCGATGAGGAAATACAAAGATATGGTATCCAGGTCGGTGCCGGGCGTCCTTTAAAATGGCCCGACGATTATTATCATATCTTCTTCAATTACCGAATCAGTTGGGAAGATGAGCAGTACGGTGCGGATACTTTGGGTGCGACCATATATCCCCAGGAAGGTTTACTTAGCCGTCTGAGCTTAACACTGGAAAGAAACGACACCGATTTGCCTAATTTCCCGACCCGGGGTTCCAACTTTTTCGTCACTTCCGAATTTGCGGGACTTGGCGGGGATTACAACTATTTCAAGGAAACGGTTGGCTATGATGCCTATTTCCCTCTGTTCTGGAAGTTCGTTCTCGGTACTAAAACCCGGTTTGGATTCCTGGGCTCCTTCAGTGATACCACACGGGTGAGTCGCTACGATGTTTTTTCGGCCGGTGGAGTATACTATGGCGGGGTTATCCGTGGATACCCGGAAGAGGCTTTCGGAGGCCGTTATAACCCGGGAGAGGGTAACGCGATGCTTACCCTTAATGCCGAGTTAAGGTTTCCGGTTATTGAGCAACAGCTCTATCTGGGAGTTTTTGCCGATATGGGTAACACCTGGGGAAAAATGAGTGATATAAATCTGAGTGATATGTATCGCGGAGTTGGTGTAGGAGCGCGCCTGCTTTTTCCGATGATAGGATTGCTTGGGTTTGATTTCGCATGGCGACTGGATGATCCTGACGGGTCTCATTTCGATAATGATCCCAAGGACAGGTTTCAGTTCCATTTCTTGATGAATAAGGGGTTCTAGAAATAATTTAATCCGGTTTGGTTGAATAAAAAAAGCTACACGATTTGTCTTGCCAAGCCGTATTTTGTCTGATTCTAATACACGCGCCAACATGAGGAGGCACTTAATGCAGATTAAAAAGACGATAACCATTGGGATACTCGGTATTCTAACTCTCGCAACAATGAGTTTTGCGGAACTTAAAATCGGATTTATCAGTTCCGAGAAGATTTTCCTGGAGTATGAAGGTACAAAATCGGCACAGGATAAATTCAATAAGGAAGTGGCGAAATGGGAGCAGAATGCAACCGAGATGCAAAAAGAGATCAAAGATCTAAAGGAACAGCTCGATAAGCAGAGTCTGCTGCTCAGCAGTGAGCGCAAACAGCAACTGGAAGAGCAGCTGCAGCAGAAGATGGTTGATTATCAGAAATTTTTGCAGGAGAAATTTGGTCAGCAGGGAGAGGCGCTTAAGCAAAACGAAAATCTTACGCGACCAATTATTGAAAAAATCAACAAAATTCTCGATCAGATAGCCAAAGCGGAGAATTACGATTATATTTTTGATACTCGTAGTGGTGGAGTCGTCTATGCCAAGCAATCCTATGACTTGACCGAACGTGTTCTTCAGGAACTTAATAAAGAAAAATAATCCGCATGAAATTAAAAGAGATCGCGAATGCGATTGGGAGTGAGATTCCTCGGCAGTATGAAAATGTAGAAATCTCCGGCATTTCTTCACTTCATTCGGCGGGGCCTTCAGAGATAACTTTCCTTTCTAACAACAAGTTTCTTGAGCAGGCGAACAAAAGCTGCGCCGCCGCGATTATGGTTGGTAAGGGAGTTTCGATCGAAGGTAAGATCTGCCTGAAGGTAGATGATCCATACCTGGGCTACGCAAAAATCGCCCTTCTTTTCGAAGACAAGTCTCCTCTGTTCGAAGGCCCTGTACATGACAGGGCCTTTGTGCATTCCAGCGCGAAATTGGATCCCTCCGTTTATGCTGGGCCCGGTACCGTAGTTGGGAAAGACTGCTCAATTGGCGCCGGAACGGTGATAGGTGCGAACTGTGTTATCGAGAATGGCAGCTTAATCGGGGAGGATTGTCGGATAGATTCCGGTGTGATTATTCGTTGGGGGACGGTAATTGGCAATAGGGTAATCATTCAGTCCAACGCGGTGATTGGGAGTGACGGATTCGGTAATGCCATGGAAGGTTCCAGTTTCGTTCGTATCCCTCCTTTTGGGAAGGTTATCATAGAGGACGATGTAGATATCGGGGCTGCTACTACTATTGACAGGGGTAATTTCGAGCCGACCGTCATTGGGCGAGGAACAAAGCTTGACAACCTCATCCATATCGCGCATAACGTGGAGATCGGTGAAGATACCGCGATCGCCGCTCAGACGGGCATTTCGGGTAGCACCAAAGTTGGAAAGCGCGTTATAATTGCCGGTCAGGTTGGATTTGTGGGGCACATTACCATCGGAGATCAGTCCTTTGTCGGAGCGAAGGCCGGCATCAGCAAAAGCCTTGCACCCGGCTCAAAAGTGACTGGCTGTCCGGCCAGAGACCTAATGAAAATGCGACGTATCGAGGCCGCACAGCTGTCGCTGCCTGACATCGTTAAAGAAATCAAGAAGCTTCGTAAGGAGCTGGACGATCTGAAAAAATCGGCCACAGACGACCAATCGTGAAAAACTAATCAGCTGAACTTACGAATATCAGTTATATATTCCGTTTGAAAGGAAAAATTTTCGATGGCATTACAGCATACGATTGAGAAATCGGCAACGCTTACCGGAGTGGGCTTACACACGGGAGATAAGTGTACCATTACTCTCAATCCTGCTCCGGAAAATTATGGTATCCGGTTTGTGAGAACTGATAAATCGGAGAAGGTGGAAATCCTTGCGGATATTGAAAACGTTGTGGAAGTCTCATTTGGTACGACTATTGGTCGAAACGGCATAAAGGTCCATACTATCGAGCATCTTATGGCTGCTTTGGCCGGGATGCGAATCGATAACTGCAGGGTCGATGTTTCCGGTCAGGAGGTACCCGTGATGGACGGCAGTGCATTGCCGTTTGTAGAGCTGATAAAGGAAGCCGGAATAAGAGAACAGCCTGCTCAACGGGAATTTCTGGTGATCGATAAACCCATGTGGCTCTACAATAAAGATAACACCGCAATGAGTGTCTTTCCATCGGACCACTTTCACATAACTCTTTTAATAGACTATAATCATCCGGCTTTAGGAGCCCAACATACGACACTTTTTTCCCTCGATGATTTCGCTGAGGAATTTGCGCCGGCCCGAACTTTCTGTTTTCTCTCCTGGGTAGAGAAAATACGCGAACAGGGGCTGATTAAGGGGGGCTCTCCAGAGGCCGCAATGGTGGTTCTTGATACACCCTTA
This sequence comes from uncultured Fibrobacterota bacterium, assembly GCA_964586285.1. GTDB lineage: Bacteria > Fibrobacterota > Chitinivibrionia > Chitinivibrionales > CAYFVL01 > CAZPHU01. Next base: position 10,958 of record CAZPHU010000032.1, read on the forward strand.
ACGGATGAACATACCGAGTATCTTAGAAAACTGTTCAACATACAGGGGCCGATAACCGCTGGGGAAAACGGTTTTCTGAACAATGTGCCGCTTCGGTTCTATAATGAGCTTTGCAGGCATAAGGCTGTCGATTTGACGGGGGATCTATATTTGCTGGGCAAGCCGCTTGCGGGTCATGTTTTAGGTGCCCGCACCGGGCATGCTGCCAACATTGAGCTGGCCCGCAAAATTCGGGAGTATGTAAAAAAGCGTGAAGAGGAGAAGGCGCAAGCCGCTTCATCCGTGGGATTTAAAGATATTCTGGAGCTTCTTCCTCATCGGTACCCTTTCCTGCTGGTTGACAAAATCGAAAAGGTCATACCTGGAAAAAGCATTACCGCAATAAAAAATGTTTCATTTAACGACAACTTTTTTCAAGGACACTTTCCCGGTAATCCAATCATGCCCGGGGTATTGGAAATCGAGGCGATGGCACAGGCTGGGGGGATAATGGCTTTGTTTGGTCGTGAAGATGCAGCCAATAACGATATTCTTTTCCTTGGCGCGGATAAAGTTCGGTGGCGCGGCATAGTTCGTCCGGGAGATACCTTGAGAATGGAAGTGGAAACGCTTGCTTACCGCCGTAATACTTTGAAGTTTGCCGGTAAGTGTTATGTCGGAGACAAAGTCGTTTGTGAGGCTGAAATGATGGCCATGATTGGAAAGGGTACGGGTGAATAATGGCTGTAAATATTCATCCGACTGCTATAGTGGATAAAGATGCTCAGATAGATGAAGACGTTTCCATCGGGCCGTACGCCGTGGTGGAATCCAACACCCGGATAGGCAGAGGTACAACTATTGGTTCCCATGCGTTGATCGGGTGGGGGACTCGGTTGGGTAAAAACATTCGAATATTCAATGGAGCAAGTGTCGGGACGATTCCGCAGGATCTGAAATTCGAAGGGGAAGAAACGACACTCTTCATTGGTGACAACACCATCATACGGGAGTTTTGTACAATAAACAGGGGTACCAAAGAAGCAGGCACAACAAAAATCGGCAAAAATTGTGCTTTGCTGGCATATTGTCATGTTGCTCACGATTGTTTTGTCGGAGATAATGTAATTGCATCCAACAGCCTCGCTTTGGCAGGTCACGCGCGGGTAGGAAATTATGTCGGAATCGGCGGGGTGGTCGCTGTACATCAATTTTGTCGAATCGGAGATCATGCCTTCATACAGGCCGGTACACGGGTAGTAAAGGATATCATACCTTTTTCAATGATAGGTGGAGATCCTGGAAACCCAAAGGTAGTAGGTGTAAATACCGTTGGATTGCAAAGAAGAGGCTTTGATTCGGATCGCAGGTCAAGGATTAAGAATGCTTATCGAATCCTGTTTAAGAAATCCGATACGGTAGAAGAGGGAATAAAAGAAATAGAAAAGGAATTTCCGGGTGATACAGATATTTCTCTTCTGATTTCTTTTCTCAAGGAATCTGAAAGGGGAATTGTTCGTACAGCTCTCTAAGTGGCAATTTACTTTCGTTGCGTCCAAATTAGCCGACCGGGCAGGTTTTTTTTCATACGCTTTTAATTTGTCGTAAATCCTATATTGTAGTTTGCTTTACACTAAGGAAATATCCACTTGCCCAGAGGCATTTTCTCTTTACTGAGTTTATGGCCTTTCATACGTTGCTTGCCCTGAATAAAACGGTCTACCGCAAGCCCAAGAGACAAGGGAATACGGCCCTCTGTTGGAATGCCAAGTTCTTCTACGCTCTTAACCGGTACGGGCGAGAGGTAAGCGCCTAGAAGCTCAATCAGTACAATATTATTTACTCCGCCTCCCGACACGTATATGGCATGCGGCGTTTGTAGCCCATCCAGTTCCTTCTTCAAAAAGTTGCTTATTGTTCGGGCGGTTAGAGCTGTTATGGTGGACAGGCGGTCAATTGGCTTTATTCTCTGAAGGCACTCTTTATGATACCATTTGTCGAAAAATTCAATTTTGGCGGTTTTTGGAGCAGCCTGTTTAAACCAGTCGTCGGATGCGAGAAACTCAAGGCAATCCGTATCCACTTCTCCCTGCTGGGCCAACGATCCGTCGCGATCGAAGCCTTCGTTTGCTCCGGTTTCGGAAGCTGCTTTGTTGATCAAACAAGTACCCGGACCGCTGATTGAATCAACGATTTTGTCTTTACTAAGTATGGTCACCTGCGCCTGAAGACCAATGTTTACAAACACAGCAGTTTCGCCGACAGATTGAGCCAGTCGCCTGTCACCCTCTAAAACCGGCAGCGAGCCGGTTCCTTCATTGAGTATATCGTGTCTTAGAAAGTCGGTCAGGATTGGGATCTGTAACTCATTAGCCATTATTTGTGGGTCTCCCAGAGGCAGATTCCACCTTGCTTCCATTTCATTCTCTACAAAATCATTCCAAAGTGAAAACCGACTCAGGATTAACAGATCTGGTTTCTGCGCATGGCGAGGAAGAAGAGAAAGAAAGGATCTGGTCGATTCAAGGTAGAAAAGGGAGAGCTGTCGGTCAAGCCATGCAATATCTTTTATTGCGTTTTCATTCGAAGCTTTATCGAGGAGATCCGAAACCTGCGATCGGATCTTCTGAAGGTATGGGCTTACTTGATATTCAACAACGGACCAGCTGTTTTTTTTAATCTGCAGGTAAAGAAATTGCAGCCCGCTATGCAGACCTGCCGCAGAAATCACTAAAAAATTGCGTCGTCTTAACCGGCGTAATTTTTGGGGGTTCATCGCCATATCTTCCTGTTAGAGCATTTTTTGGATCACTCGTGTAAAATATATTTTTTGAATATCAGTCTATGCACTTACTGCTCCAATTCCACTATTCTCTGTTTGGCCTCTTCGCAGGCAGCTGTTGTCATATCCGTACACAAGGTACGAGATGCCAGTTTCCAGGCTCTTAAAGCCTTTTTTTTGTTGTCCAGATTCGCTTTTTTACTATAAACGGCATCATGGTTTCGAGCCCACAGCAGCATCGATTCTTCTCTGATGTTACCAAATTTTGTGGGGGTTGTCAGAGCTTTTTGCAACATTTCCGTTGTTTGATCAAAAGAACCTTCTTGGTGCAGCAACCTGGCTTTTAAGAGGTAAAAAAATCCGTCTTCAACATTTTCCAGCTGCACAAGCCTCATCGCCTCATCAGTTTGATTTGTCTTCAGATAGCAGCTTATCAAATATAGCCGCCTTTTAACTGATAGCGAATCATGCAAGTTTTCCGTGTCCACTTTTTTAAAAGCAGTTATCGCGTCGGCATACCTGTATTGTTCATAAGCTTGGACCGCTTTATCAAAGGCAAAAATTTTGTTATGGCCGTTTTGAGAAGTCGCCTTTTGGGCTAAATTCTCTTCACTACCCGAGCTTCTGTTCTTAGATAAAGGGGCGGTCTTTTGTTTTGGCGCCCGGTTGGTTTGTTCGTCATTTTTATCTTTTTGGTAAACAGTGTCTGTCGCAATGGAAGCCTGTCGATTATCACTTGAATGTGACGGATTAACGCTTTTGGGCCTGAAGAAAAATCCGAAATATAATCTAATGAGAACAAATGTAATAACGGTGGCGATTACAATTGTTCCTGCAAGCATAGTGTGCGTCTTGGGTTGGCAGGCATTTTTTTTGGTTTTGGAGCGTTTTGAAAGATGTTTTGGAGCCTTTGGCGGTGTATCGCGGTTTAGAAGGTATGATGCGACCAGCGATGATGGTGAAGAAGTCGTCATTGTGTTTAGCGCTTCTTTAAGCTCTTTGAGCAGCTGGCTCATCGATTGGTACCTGTCTTCGGGAGAGGTGCTCAAGCATTTCTCAACGATATTCTCCAGTAGGCGGGGTGTTTTGGGTGCAAGGGTGCGAAGCGGTGTAAACGAGCCGTTCAATTTATTATTTACCAGCTCTGAAACAAGGCTATGAGGGAAAAGTCTTTGGCCGGTGAGCATCTCGTACATCACTGCACCGACCGCATAGATATCACAACGTATGTCCGCCTGCTTACCGGTTAACTGTTCCGGGCTCAGATAGGCGTATGTGCCCATTGTATAGGGGCCCTGGGTATGGAGACTGACGCATCCGGGAAGAGCAATACCGAAATCAGCCAGTTTGACCACTCCTTCCTTGGAAACCAGAATGTTCGCTGGTTTGATATCTCTGTGTACAAGGCCGTGATATTTTTTGGTGTAGAGCGTAAAATCTTGATTTTGAGCATATTCCAGAGCCGAGCAAACGATTTGGGAAATGCCTATAACAATAAGCGCCGGCAGTTTCGATCGTTCCTTTAGAATATCTTGCAGCGTAGTACCGTCCACATATTCCATCTCTATGTACGGTAGTTTGTTTTGCCATGTCCCGACATTATAAATATGTATGATATTTGGATGATGTAGATGCGCCGAAACCTTTGCCTCGGTTGTGAACCGCTCACGTGTTTCTTCGGTATAGCCCGGCTTAAGCAGCTTTATTGCTCGAACAACCTCCAGCTCTTCATGGAACACTTTGAAAACAGAGGCAATACCGCCGGAAGCGATGAAATGAAGAACTCTGCATTTACCGATAAGTTGATTAGCTGAGGGAAGGAAAATTTCGGTGCCGGTTGTACCGTCCCGACTTTGATCACTATTCAAATGTGTGGTGTCCATAGACTTGCCGATATCGAAAAACTGTTCAGAATGCAGAAGAAAAATAGTAAAAAGGTATCAAAAGAGTACTATTATTTGTTTTAAAAGTAACAAAGTGCGGAAAAAGCAACTATTTCTCTTGATTTTCCTTATAATAGTATTATATTAGAAGAGGACTTATGTTATTTCGTATATAGCCCAGGGGTTTCAATATACCGCTTAGGAGGTAAAAGAGTTATGAAAAGCGTGAAGAAAGTCATTCAGGTTGTTTTAGCTGGCAGCATGATTGCAACCATTGGTCTCACCGGTTGTACAAAACGCCCGAGTGAAGAGGAGCTGGCAAAGTTGGAAGAAGCACGTTCTGCTGCTGAAAGTGCGGAGCGCAAGCTTGCGGAACTTCGTAAAGAGCGCATGGATTTAGAAAACCAGTTAGCGGAGAAAAAATCTGAGTTGCAGTTGCATGAAGAAGAAAGAGATGAACTGCAAGAGAAAATGGCGAATTAAATTTTTAACATGGTCTGCGTATAAGGCGAGGAGGAAAAATGAAACGCGCGGGAATTATTCTGATGCTCTGCATTCTCTCGGTTTCTGCTGTGGCACAGGAAACTGAAATGACGTATGAAGAGTATGAAATGGCACTTGCGGCCGCACAGGAGCGGGAGAAAACCGCCCGGGAACAAATCGCTCAAGTACAGTCTGAAATCGAAAGTTTGAAGCAGCAAATTGCTGACATCGAGACACAGATTGCCGCTGTAGAACAAGAAAAATACGATATCCTCGGCATCACGGAGCAGGATGTAATCGATGCTGAAAATGAGATCGCTTCCATACGTCAGGAGCTGGAGCTTTTATTGAGTCTTTCTCCGGAGGAACTCGAAAAGAGAGTCGCAGACATAGAAAAGTTGGAAGCCAGGATTGCCGCTCTGAAAGCAAAGCCGGTCTCATACTTGTGGCGTGTACGCGATCAGATTAGAGACATCGAATCTCTTCTTGAGAGGGTAAGAGCTAATCTTCCCGATAAGCCGTCACAGTACACCGTACAGCTGATCCCGGGCAACCGCGATTGTTTGTACAGAATATCCGGTTACGATTTTATATACGGTGATCCGACTCAATGGCCCAGGATCTTTCGTGCCAATCAGACACAAATCACAAATGCATACCAACAGTATGTTCGCCGTGTCGAAGAACCCAAATATGAACAGGCGGAAGACTTAATCTTTCCTGGACAGGTTTTTGACATTCCCAGGTAAAACCATACAGATGGCGTAAAAAGATTATTTGCTACCATATCAGAGAAGGCTTGAATCAAACTGATTCAAGCCTTCTCTCTATTCGGCATCCGATTTAAAATCAGTTAAAGATTCATATCCCAGTGTACGTATTGTATCTTCCCTGATATAATTTCTTTCTCGGGTGCTTCATGTGTTTCAACCGAAATGCATTAGTCTATGTCCAAAAAACAAAAAAAGAAAAAAGTTAGAAGCGGCAGATCCCTGGCTTTCTTGAGAGCAAAGAGATTGTTGCTTACTCGCCTGTCACAAATTTTTACACCGACTGTAATAGTAACCCTGTTTGCAGTCATATCTATAATTCTGCTGTTTCCCTACTCCGATTCTGTTCAGGGCTTTGATATTCCAAGCATCGGTGAAGTTTCCAAGGAGACTATCATCTCTCCTTTTACTTTCGATATCATGAAATCGAAGGCTTTGCTGGAAAGAGAGCGCCAAGAGGCGATGGACCAGGTGTTGCTGGTTGTTGATTATGACCCGAGTGTAGCCGGGCGGATTCGAAGAAAGTTCCAGTCCTTACGTTCCGATATTTACTCGCTTCATGATGAAGTCACATCGGATTCACTTAAAAAAGTCATTATGCAGGGATTGAAAAGCGAGCTGAGTGACGGAACAATAAATCTGCTTGTCGAACAAAAGCACCTTCTGGACGATGCGATTTTTCAGGCTGATAAATCGCTCGAAAAAGGGATACTAACGGTTCTGCTTGTCCCTAACGCCGTAAAACTTTCCGAAATGCGTAAAAAGTATAACGCATCCTTTGACAGGCATCTTTTTTACGACAAGGAGTATGTAAGCTTTAGACGCGATTCAATGGAGACTGCCGTAAGAATATCCGACCTGCCTGTAAAGGAGCTGGTTTTAGAAGATATCAGTGAGCAGTTAAGGAGGGAAAGAGGCTTCGATCAGAAAATTCTAAGTTCGTTGTATGAGGTGCTTGACGCATATATTACTCCTAATGTTCGATTCAACGGAATGGAAACTGCTGCTCGTCGCCAAAAAGCATCTCATGCTGTTCTACCTATCAAAGGTAAGGTGATAAAGGACAGTGAAATTGTCCGTAAGCACCAGGAAGTCACCGGTGAGATCCAGGAGAAGCTTCACTCTTTGCACATCGCTTTGCAGAAAAGAAAGCTTGGCGGTGAGAATCAGAGGATATTTGCCGCAAATATCGGCAAGTTACTTTTGGTTATAATACCTCTTTTTTTCATGGGCTATTATGTTCGTGTTTTTCATCCCGAAATCCTTCGCCGATCCAAACATGTGTATGCTCTGGGAATCATCCTTATCTTCCAAATCGCCGTGATTAGAATAGGTCTGCTGGTTGTACCCAAGCTTTTCGAGCAAACCTCTACCGAAATCAGTTCTCTGATGCCGGAATTCATTATTCCGACAGCTGTGGCATCCATACTGGTTACGATACTGTTTGACATCAAGCTCAGTTTTGTGATCACACTTTTTGTAAGCCTCTATTTTGGTGTCGTGGAGGGGCTTAATCATGTTCTTTTTATCTATTCGCTCTTTGGGGGGCTTACAGCCGGGTTTGCCACCACAAATATCAGATATCGATGGGATTTTTTCAGGGCCATGCCCCCAATAGCCTTACTATACTCGGCTATGATAATTTTGTGGCACATAATCGGGTTCAGGCTTCAGTTCCTAGAAGTTTTACAGAATCTGGGCCTGGGAATTTTGAACTGCATAATCACTACATTTCTGACCATGATGGCTGTAGCGATATTCGAAAACCTTTTTGACATAACCACCGATATGACCCTGGTGGAATTGTCGGATATGAACCATCCGTTACTTAAAAGACTTTCCATCGAGGCTGCCGGAACATATAATCACAGCGTCCTGGTCGCAAATCTTGCGGAATCTGCCGCCGAGCGGATCAACGCTCACCCGCTGCTGGCGCGTGTGGCAAGTTACTATCATGACATTGGAAAAGTTGTAAAGCCTAATTATTTCGTGGAAAACCAGAAGATAGATAAGAATATTCACAATAAACTTACACCAAGTATGAGCGCTCTGATCATTTCCTCCCATGTAAAAGAGGGGTTGGAGCTTTCAAAAAAGCACAAACTGCCGTCAGTTATTCGTGATTCCATTCTTCAGCATCATGGGGACAGCACGGTTTCTTTTTTCTATGAAAAGGCTCTGGAGCAAGATCCGCACAAGCAGGTGCAGGAGAAAGACTTTCGCTATCCGGGTCCGCGGCCGCAAACCAAGGAGAACGCCATCATAATGTTGGCGGATTCTGTGGAGGCAGCTTCCAGAAGCCTTGCTACATCTTCTCCGAAGTTACTTCGAGAGCTGGTCAAAAAAATCATACACGACAAGTTCGCTTCCTCACAGCTGGATGAGTGTGATTTGACCTTTCAGGATCTGGATAAGATAATAGAAGGGTTCATGCCTGTTCTGCAAGGAATCTTTCATACCCGCATCGAGTATCCAAGTAAAAAATAGGAGCATTATTCTATGGCAAAAGCTCGGAATTTCACCCGTAAGCATTTCTTCATAGACAGGAAGCTTCAGGGGCGTTACATGCTTACATTCTTTGTTCCGATGATCATAATGCTGGTATTCATGTTGTTTACTCTCTATTTCGCCTCCCAGACGATTGTGAGTACGACAACATCGATAATAAGCAAAGATCTGCAGACAATGATGAGTACTCGATTCCAGGATACCATGGAACCGTCTGTTGAGCAGTACCAGGGCCTTGTGAGTGATATGAAGGCCTACTTGAAGGAATTTTCGAAGAATGCTGTCTATAGGCGGACATTAATCGGAGCGCTTTTATTTGTTTTCGGTACCGGAATATTTTTGGTAATAGTTCAGATTGTTTTGCTCACAATCTTTTTCAGTCACAAACTTGCCGGGCCAATTTATAGGTTCGAAAGGGTTTGTCACGAGATTATCGGAGGCAATTACGATCAGAAAATCAACCTTCGAAAAGGCGATGAGATGCAGAATCTCGCGAAGCTTTTTAATGAGGCGGTTTTGATGACCAGACAGCGGTTGGAGGAGATAAAAACTGCATCAGATAAGACTGAAGTGGACTCAATTATCGACAGGTTTTCTTCTAAAAAGAATAAATGAAGAGTCGAAACGAAATAAATTATTGACATTCATTTTGCCATTAGGTAGTTTAAAAATCTTTGAAAGTGAGGCTATATGACTGGCGTTGTTTTTTCATCAAAAAATTTTAAACTCTTGGCGCTAAGTCTTGTATTGCTTGCAGTAGGGTTTATAGCCTTGGGGCAGGGGCCTGTGTACAGCTTCTGGTCTTGGAAGCTTGCTCCTGTCGTATTGGTTTTCGCATATTGTGTTCTTCTTCCGTATGCGATAGTTACTAAAGCTAAGGAAGAGAAACAAAAAGAAGAGCATGGGAAAAAGAAATCGGGCGTTTAGCTCAGCTGGTATAGAGTGCCTGCCTTACAAGCAGGTGGTCGTAGGTTCGAATCCTACAACGCCCATTGAAATATGTGGACCGGTAGTTCAGTTGGTTAGAACGCTGGCCTGTCAAGCCAGAGGCCGCGAGTTCGAGTCTCGTCCGGTCCGCCAAAAAAGCCCTCCTTCGTGAGGGCTTTTTTGTTTTAAGTACACGTTGATGAGAGTAACCTTCCTATTTCCCCCCTATCTAACTTGATTCTTTTCGACGGAAAAAGATAATTTGTTATTGCATTGTATTTGGTTTATCGTACAATGTATGTATTCTTCCAATTTCCACAAGGAGTTGTTTTTATGGCACATAAGATTAGTGATGCGTGTGTTGCATGCGGATCATGCGTTTCGGAATGTCCAGTAGAAGCTATCAGTGAGGGTGATCCTGTTTACACAATTGATAGTGATAAATGCACCGACTGCGGCGCTTGCGCGGATGTTTGTCCTGCGGAAGCAATATCTGCCGAATAAAATCATTTGTCCTGAACAGTGCAGGGGCTTGCATCGAATGTAAGACCCTGCTTACTGTTTCAATATATCATGCCGTATACAATCGTGCTATTAGGCACGCCGTCACCTGCTAATCTACAATCGCTAAAGCATGCGCTCCCATATCTTGGAAGGGATACAAATTTACTTTGTTCCGATCTCCTGAATAAAAAAGATACCTTGCCGGAGTGTAATAATCCGCATGCCTTTATAAATTTCTATCCGGAAAACATGCTTCCGGATCTTATTTCGATACTTCCTGCGGGAGTCGGGGAGAGAGTACCTTTTTTTCAATGCTGCACGGATTTCAATCTCTTCCAAAAAGCTCATCATTTTCCTGTAACCGGTATTTTCAGCAAACATATGAATCCGCACGAAGTGTGGTCCATGTTTTCAACCATAAAGATCCACCACGATATCAGATCTCAGCAACATGACCTTATAAAGGAAGTTATCAAATACCGCAAACAGAAACAGCAGCTAATAAGGATAAGTACGTCTCTTTCATCCCGCAACGACATAGAGGAGCTGCTGGAATTTATTCTTGCTGAGAGCCGAGACATTGTGGGGGCTGATGCGGGAAGTATCTATATCAGGAAAAGAGACAGCCGGGGCAAGAAATTCACAGACACATTGCAGTTTCGAGTTTCTCAGAACGATTCGATTGATTTTGGCAGCTCCATGAAGAGTTATGAAATTCCCATTGACCGCAATACTATCGCCGGATACGTTGCTTATACCGGTGAGGTACTAAATATCCCGGATGTAGACGATATCGATTTATCGAGTCCCTTCAAACACGCAAGCAGGCTCAATTTAAAGGTAAAGTACTCGATTCGCTCGATGCTTACCGTTCCATTCAAAAATATGGCCGGTACGGTAGTCGGTGTCATACAGCTGATTAACAAGAAGCGAGATCCATCCAAAAGGTTGAATGAAAAAAAAGATATCGACGATAATGTGGTTCCATTCAGGTTCGCGGATGAAGATTTTATCTTCTCTATCGCCTCGCTTGCCGCGGTTACGATTGAAAGGGCTCAGCTTCACACCGACATACAGCAAATCTTTGAAGGATTTATTGATTCCTCGATTGCGGCGGTAGACGAAAGGGACAGAATAACATCCGGACACAGCAGGCGGGTTACCGGATATGCCATGGCGTTTGTAGATGCAATCAACTCTCAGATTTCCGGACCTTTCGCAGATGAACATTTCTCTGAAGAACGAAAGCGTCAGTTTAAATTTGCAGCGCTTCTTCACGATATCGGGAAAATAGGAGTGCCCGAGGGATTATTAAAAAAGGATCATCGTATTCCCCTTGGCATGTTCGACTCTATTCTTAGCCGTATCGATTATATTCGTTTTACTTTGATCAATGTCCCCGATCTTCACTGCAACTGTTGGCAGTCGGTGGAAGAACTGGATGATGACAGGGAGTTTCTTACGGAGATAAATGGGGCCGGGTTTCTCTCCGCAGCCGATTTACGCAAGTTGGAAGGTATTGCTGAGAAGTACTATATTAATTCATATGGTGAAAGACTGCCCTTTTTGAGGAAAGAAGAGTTTGAAGCTCTGCGGGTCAGAAAGGGTAATTTAACGGAAGAAGAGCGCGAGATTGTCAACTCACATGCGGTTGCCGGGTATAGAATCCTTTCGAAGATCCCATGGACATCGGAGTTTGAAAGAATCCCTCAAATCGCCTCCCAACATCATGAGAAACTTGACGGTTCAGGTTATCCTCAGGGGCTGACAGGCGAGCAAATAGGGCTTGAATCCAGAATCCTTGCCGTTGTAGATATTTATGAAGCGCTGGTGGCTCAGGATCGTCCGTATAAACCGGCAATGGCACCAGAGCGTGTACTGGCAATTTTGAGAAAGGAGGCGGAGATGGGGCATCTGGATAGCGTCGTCGTCGAATTCTTCGCAAATACGGGTATATATCGCAACTATCTGGACCAGCTCACTAAAAGATCATGATTCATTTCCAAGAAAATGTAACTCTGCACGATAAATGTTCCTTCAAAATAGGCGGAAAAGCTTACCGCTATTTTGCTCCCAAAACAGTCGAACAGCTTAGGGCGGCTTTGTCATTTGCTGAAGAAAGCAACCTGGAAGTGTTGGTTTTGGGAAGAGGGACGAACCTTCTTATAAGTGATTATGGATGGAGAGGTTTGGTATTGGATATGACCAACCTTTGTACGATTATCCGGTATAACGAGGGGATTTACACTCATGCCGGCACGTTGCTCCACTCCCTGGTAACACACGCTGTTTGCAGAGGGTTCGGGGGAATCGAGCAGCTTGCCGGAATACCCGGGACGATTGGCGGGGGGGTTATAATGAATGCCGGCGCATTTGATCAGACAATCTCCGATAATCTGATTTATGTGGATGCTGTCGAGCCTAAGACCGGCGAACTGATGCGTTTCGAAAAAAAACAGCTGAAATTTGAATACAGATCAAGTAACTTGCGCCGGGAAAACCAAATTGTTGTAGGAGCCTGTTTTTCGTTGCCTGCGGGAGATCGTAACATCCTTAAGAGCAGTTACCGTGAAATCTTGCGGCGACGCAGGTCGAAACAGCCTCTGAACTTACCAAACTGCGGAAGCGTTTTTAAAAGACCCCCGGGCTCATATGCCGGGAGTCTGATTGAACAGTGTGGGTTGAAAGGGTTTCGTGTCGGTGGAGCGATGATATCCACCAAACATGCGAATTTCATTGTCAATGATAACGGAGCCATTGCGGAGGATGTCAGGATGATTATCGCCGCCGCTCAGAAAAGAGTTTACGAACAAACGGGCATACTTCTGGAACCGGAGGTTATTTTTAAAGGCGATTTTCAAAATCCCTTGTATAAACCCGAAAAAGAAAATTCCGTCGGATAGAAAAGGCAGGAGTAATGGGAATTGAGGTAAAACACTTTGCTGTAGGGCCGCTGGAAACAAACTCTTTTGTCATATCAAATGATAAAGACGGGGTGTTGATCATAGATCTACCGCCGCATTGCGACAAAATAATCGACTATCTTCAGGCGAAGGCACTCTCACCGGTCGCGATACTTTTAACACATGCTCATTTCGACCACATGATGGGAATTCAACAGCTGCATGAAAAGTTCGGGGATGTACCGGTTTATGCCCACCCAGATGAGAAGTTACTTCTTCAAAATCCTGAATTCAACGGTTCACCGCTAATGGGTACACCTTATGCATACTCCGGCCCAACAAATGATCTTGCGGAAGGTTTTACGACTATTGGGGGCATAAGCTTCACGGTTCTAAAGGTGAGTGGGCACAGCCCCGGTGGATGTGCATTTCTTTTCGAAAACCTGTGTTTCGTAGGTGATACCCTGTTTGCCGGCTCTGTAGGGCGTACCGATTTCCCAGGCTGTGACGGGCCTGCGCTGTTAAAGAATATAAAAGAAAAGATTTTCACTCTTCCCGAGGATACAATTATTTATCCCGGGCACGGCACAAGCACGACTGTGGGGAGAGAAAAAAGAACGAATCCTTTCTTTTAATAATCAGAAATGAAACAACTTCCCTTTAAGCGTGAATTCCTCTGCTACCTTCAGCTCGAAAGAACACTCAGTCAAAACACACTGAGTGCATACGAATTTGATCTTGAACGGTTTCGGGCGTTTTTATCCGAAAAAAAAATATCCCCCATAACGTCCGTCTCGGCTCGTGATCTCTCCGAATACATAAGGGCATTATATGACATCGGATTTGCCGCGACTTCCATCCAGAGAACTCTTTCGGCGCTTCGTGGGTACTTTGGGTTCTTACTATCCGAATCATTTATCAGTATAGATCCCACCGAACTGTTGGAGAGTCCACGCGCGCCACATTACTTACCGTCGGTATTGACTCAGGATGAGGTAGGTGCGATTCTGAATATAGTCCCGTTGGAAAAACCGCTTGGATTGCGCGATAGAGCCATGCTTGAAACCGTATATGCTACCGGCATGCGCGTTTCAGAACTTGCGGCTTTCACCTATGAGCAGATTCTTTTTTCAGAGAACCTGGTGCGGGTCATAGGAAAGGGGTTCAAAGAGAGGCTTGTGCCCATTGGTGATATCGCTTTGGATTGGATAAAGGAATATTACCAAAAGGAGAGACCTTCACTGGTTCGTATCTGCACCGATAATACCGTCTTTATCAATCGAAGCGGAAAGCCGTTGAGTCGAATGGGGATATGGAAAATAATACAGAAGTATGTCCGTTTGGCCGGCATAGATAAGAAAGTGTCCCCTCACACCTTTCGCCATTCTTTCGCAACCCATCTTCTTGAGGGGGGGGCTAATCTGAGGATTGTTCAGGAGATGCTTGGTCATGCAAATATAATAACAACGGAAATCTACACCCATGTAGATCGCGAATACCTGCGAGAGGTTCATAAGAGCTTTCATCCCAGATACCAAAAAAAGGTATCTATATGATATCCCCGGAGCAGGCGCTCATTCAGGTTCATTACCATAACGGATCCGGCGGCGTTTCGCGGGTCATGCAGGAATACCATTCGGCATTCAAACGTCTTACGAGCAAAGGGCACAGCTATCTCTTTTGTTCCAAGAAGGCGTCTTTTGATGATATAGACATAATCGATGCAGACTGCGATTATGCCGTCTACGACTCTATCGAGTCTTTTGAGAATTCCAGAAACATTCTGCGTGAAAAAATGCTCGGCCTTCTGGATACGCTAAAGCATAAACCTATTGTGATTATATGTCATAATCTTTCTCTCGGCAAGAATGCGGCGCTGTCGGCGGCCTTGGCAGATATTGCCGCGATGTACAAAGGTTGGGGCCAAATCAGATTTTTTTGGCTGATTCACGACCTTATCGAAGAGGGCAGAATGAATCTGCTCGCCCAGGTTAATAAATTGAACGAGATGGGTATAGATATATGGGGGCACTTATATCCGCGATCCGGCTTTACCTATGTCACCTTAAATCTTAGAGATAAAAATCTCTTTGAAAAGTGCGGTGTATCTGCCGAATTGATGCCCAACTATATTCCGCCCCCTCGGGCGGTTGAAAACGAGATCGTCAGTGGAATGGCCGGTTTTATCAGGGAAGAAATACTTGTATCAGCAGATATATCAGAAAACTCTCAACTGTTTTTTTACCCCGTAAGGGTTATCAGTCGCAAGAATGTAATTGAAGCTGTTATTTTGACCGTCCTGAAGCATAACGGTATCCTTATATTGGGCCGCAATGGAAATAATCCCAAAGACACAGGTTTCTCCGAAAAATTGCGCGAAATCTGTGAGGAAAACCGTCTGCCGGTAATTTTCGATATAGAAGCACATGTCCGAAAAGCGGGATTTATTTTGGAGGATGTATTTGCAGCCTGCTGCTGGGCTTGCGACTGGTGTATAAGCACATCCGTGGCGGAAGGGTTTGGCTACGGTTTGTACGAGCCGTGGGCATACTCCAGGCCTGTCTTAGGGCGCGCTCCCGAGAATTTCATTCCTTCGGGAGAAATCTCGTTAGATCATCTATACAGGCATTTTTTTGTGCCTGCGGAATGGATTGCGGGCGAATATATCCGCTCACGCTACTTCAGCCACCTGTCCCGGCTATCTATCTCGGATTCCCGCGGTATCGGTGCTGATATCGAAAAGGTAATCTCATCCGACAAAATTGATTTCGGGCTGCTGGACCATTCGCAGCAATTCATGGTACTAAATCGTCTGTTATCTGACAGGAGTGATCTGAAAGCCGTTGAATCGCCTCTCCATGGCCAGATGAAGCACCTTTCGAGGCAGGTAATCAGTGAAAATCGGCAAAGGGTAGAGAACTTTTATACACGAGGGTTTGACGGAAGGTTTGAAAACTGTTATTTTGCCCATCGCGAAACTGCAAGTGATCACCCCTTCGATAGTTCAATTTTAAGGAACTTTTTCATGAAACCGGGTACATCGCGCTTACTTCTTGTTGCGCACTATTAAAAGTCTTTTATTCTTGACTTTCTTATTCGATTGTTGGATATTTATTTTATTACTGATTGGCAATAGGAGGTAATGTGGCAAATACAACAAAACATGACTTGATAGCTTCGGTATCGAAGTTTACCGGCTTAACGCAGGCAGATACCAAAATCGTGGTAGAAGAGTTTCTGGAGACGGTGGCTAAATATCTGGAAGAAAATCAAACGATCGAAATTCGCGGTTTCGGAACATTTTACACCAAGGAACGTAAACCGCGTCCGGCAAGAAATCCCAAAACCGGAGAAGTGGTTCCTCTGGAACGGAGAATGGTGCCGCTGTTCAAATATTCGAACGAAATGAAAAAACAGATTTCAGACAGACTTACCGAGAAGAATAAGCCTTCCTTTTAAAATCTCGTTCGCGTTATATTTCCCGAAAGCCTCCTGTATCGAATGCGGGAGGCTTTTTTCGTTTTCAAAGCAATAAACCGTCAGTTTAAACGATCTTCTTCATTTTTTGGGCAAACCTTAATTTGTTCTTCTTCCGACGGCTACCTCTGTAACATTTGAATTAACAAGTTACCCCATCCATACAAACATATCCGCACCAATCAATACCGCAATTTAAAATCTAACCGATCAATAGACTCATCGTTAATGTTAAGGATTTCGGCTTGACTGACTCTCCTTTGGACGGTATAATCATTACTGAAAATTTTGATTAATCCTTCCTGTTTAAAGGTGGCTTTTGATGACAGGGAATGTAATTCGCTTAACGGGTCTGCTCCTAATCTTGTGTACCGGCCTGTATGCACAGGCTGATCTTGAGGATATAGACCATTACCACGACACGATTGCTTTTGATGCCGGCCTTTCGATCGGGTTCAATTACGACTTTTTAAAACCCGCGACGAAGGTATCCTTTGATTATCCGGTGGGGTATATCGGCTTGAATATTCCTTTCAAGTACAGTATGAACGAGCGTCTGGGCCAGGATATTACGCAGGGATTGGCCGAAGAATTCCCCAGCATGGAAAAGTTTGACCCGGCCGCATCCGCTCAGCAATATGCCAATACCACAATCCGAGTTGACGTACCGATGTTGGGAGGAGTGGGGACCTTTGCAAATGTTCAAAATTTCTACT
This sequence comes from uncultured Fibrobacterota bacterium, assembly GCA_964586285.1. Lineage (GTDB taxonomy): Bacteria > Fibrobacterota > Chitinivibrionia > Chitinivibrionales > CAYFVL01 > CAZPHU01. Next base: position 27,890 of record CAZPHU010000032.1, read on the forward strand.
TCAATTACAACAACATGCTTGGCACACCCGGTTTCAGGGCAGGATACAATAATGACACTCTGAATCTTTTCCTGCGTGGTATCATGAGTGTTCCGTTCGATGTACGTATGGGTTGGGAAACGATGGTTTTCGGATATGCGTATAAAGTAAACGAACTGTTCAAATTCGCGCTGCATCTGAACAGACATACTTTCATGTTTGATATAAATGCCAGAATTAATTCCGATATCCTTGGGTATTTCGATGTAAATGTCCCCGCGCCGTCTGATGGAGCCAACAATCCGGGAGGAGACATCGGATTTACGACAAGAGAAAACTTCGGCTATAATTCAAATACGGTCTTTGGCTCGGCGCACGGACACTACAACCTTGAAGCATGGACTCCGACAATCGGCATTAACGTATGGAGATTTGGATTAACGTCTCGCTTCGGTATGAAAGCCCGCGCGAGCGGTTCATTTGCCGCACGCAGCGCAGTCCCATTCTTTATCGATCCGGAGACCATGGAAGTGGATAAGTTTGATGAGGAATACCTTCTGGATAACATGGGGAGATTTCTCAACAGCGAAACCGACAGCGTTACTTATGGTACCCAAAGTGATCTGCGTTGGGAAATGCCTCAGGGGCATACATTGACGTTTGACATAGTACGGGAGAAGCTCTACATCTCCTATACCAAATTCTTCGGCCGGATCGCAATGGGGCTTGATGATATCGGGATTATGCGAAAGGCGTCCGACTCGGAAAGTGATTCGACTCACGAAAACATCGATTTTGATGCAAGATTGTCTATCGATCATATTCTCATGATTCACGGATCATTTCATAATGCCTTCTTTCACATGGGAGTGTTTTCGATGAATGCCGGATACATGGAGGAAGAGGACCTTCTTAGACAAGCGGCTCCGGAGTTGACTTTCGGAAACGGCATTTTCATTCCGGTCCTTACGTTTGGTACCGCTTTGGGAACGAAAATGCAGCTCTTACTCGAGATGGATCTTCTGCCTTTGGCCGCCTTGAAGACCGGCTTAAGGTATTACTTCTAGATAATGGGAAAAGCCTCGGCTTTTGAAAGGATATAAAATGCTATTCCGGAAATCATTTCTTTTCTTCTCTATGACGGCGGTATTATCGGCGGCGGCGTTTGCGCAGCAGACGACACCTTTTATTCTGACCGAATTTCCACTGATGCCGGTTTCCGCAAGTGAACAGGTTGTAATCGAGTGGGCGGGAGCGGTAAGTGATCCCGCAGTAATGGCTGCCCCCGAAAGCCAGCGTTATCCCGATTCGGCTACAATTTACTTCAGTACCGATCCCGGCGGAAGTGAGTTGGAGAATTACACCGACTCGGTTACCGTATTTGTAGCCGATTCCCTGAACTGCAAACCGGTTTCAGGAATGCCTCCCAAAAGAAGAATCGTGTTCAGGCCCGGTGACCAGAAAAACATGGGGCCTGGAATATACTATTTCATGGCTGCCCGTGTAGCTTCCGTAAACGGTAAAGACACATTGTTTTATTCAAATGAATTGAAATTCGCTGTTGAGACGGATGCCGCCACAACATTGACATCACCCGACATAGAGGAAAAAGTTACTAATCTAACCCCGGTATTTTCTTGGGAAAAGAATCCGGGGGTTCCGTATTACCATATAATTCTGTCGGATGAAAAAATCGACGCGGACATTGAGAACCAGTCGATTGAGGGACTCAGCGTTATCTGGCAGGCTATAACCGCAAATACACAAATTACCTACGGTGCTCCCGATCCGTCCGGTACTTTAACCGCCGATCCGCCCCCGATGTCGCCCGGACAGACTTACAGCTGGGTTGTATTGAACAACTATGGAAATCATCCGGCGTATACATCCAAACGTGTGGGGTTGCCCAGAGATTTTACCATAACAGGGGATTCTTTAAAATCACCGATATCGGTTCTGCCGCTTTCGGGAGACACAATCGATGCTTCTGCGCTCGATGCACGTCGGGTAGAGTTTGCCTGGACAAATCTCGATTCGGGTGCAAACACCTACAAGCTGTATATCTATGTTTCTCAGGACTACGACGGTATTGAAGCGCGGATGATTGTATGGGAAAACGAATATACGGCCGGTACATTTGATTCCGATACGGCTCGTGTTCACGTCGACCTCAAGAACATACTGACAAATAACAGCTATACATGGAAAGTCATTGCGGTTGACGATAAGGGTGCGGGAAAATCCGGAGAAATCAAAGGATTTGTCTACAAGGGAATTCCAACCGGTACTTTACAGGTACGTACGAGAGAAAGAATTCACTCTGCCGGATCTGTAGTGGAAAAAGAGGTCGCGGCGGTAAAGATCGAAGTGGAAGTTTTGGAAGGATCGATGGAAGCTCCGCTTCTTTTCTACACCGATATGCATGGAAATCTGAGTCGTGAAAGACCTGCCGGTACATACCGTATCACCGCGGTAAAAGATGGATTCGAATCGGCCACTAAACAGGTGACCATAGAAGACGGAGTAACGCAGGATATAAAAATTGTCCTTCAGCGGCCGGATGCTTCAGTTTACGGAAAAGTTGTTGACGAATCGGGTAACCCTGTTGACCTGGCCTCGGTTCACGGCGTGTCGGACAGAGGGGATACGGTATTTGCCCAAACCGATGGGCTTGGAAATTTTATCATGAATTGCTATCAGGCGGATTGGAATATTTGGGTATCCAAAACCGGCTATATCGGCACTACACCGCGGGACACGGCAGTCATATACGGGCAGAACAGCAATTTTGGAGAACTGATACTTAAACGAAACCGCTACGTTATTTCGGGGGCCGTGCAAAATTCCTCCGGTACACCACTTATCGGTGCGAACGTAAAGTTGTTGAGAAATACCGTTCTCATAGATCAAATCCCCTCTACTTCTCAGGAGGGAACCTTTTCCTTTTCGGTAGAGCCGGGCACCTATACAATTACAGCCGAGAAAACCGGCTTTGTAACCTATCGCAAGAAGATCGATGTGGTCGGTTCCGAGCAGATGACCATTTCTATGCCCGCGGGTGCGGCATTAATCAAAGGAAATGTCATAGGACAAACCTGGGGAACAAGCGGTAAAGTATACGCCCCCATCACCAATGCCTCTGTTGTGCTTATCGACACTGCAGTTAACCCGCCTGAAAGTATACAGGCGGTCTCCGATCCGGTTTACGGTGATTTTGCCCTCAGTGCTCCGGGACAGCGCCGGTTCATCGTGGAATATGAGGCCGCAGGCTTCCTGTCACTGCAAAGAGAATCTGTTTTACTAACCGAGCCAGGCAAGACTCAAATTATATCAGATACTCTTATCGGATTGGCGCGAGTTGGCGGAAAGGTAAAGATAAGCTCCTCTTCCCAAAATCTCCCTGATGTAACCGTGGCATTTACAGATATCCAAAATGGGAAAACCGTGACATCTCAGAGTGACGGCGACGGTTCTTTTGAAATAAGCAGCCTCCCGGACGGTATATACAAAATAGGCGCCGGAAAGGAAGGGTTCCATGCCGATTCGGTCGTTATGATTTCTGAACCGGGAGAGATGATACGCATTGATACCGTTCATATCCAAAATGGTCGTGCCGTTTTTGAGAATCAAGATGGTACCGTTGTTTTAAGGGACCTTACAGTCTATGTATCTCCGGGTGAAAAAACCATCAAATGGCATCTCGTGGACGGTCGTGACAACCCGATATCCGCTTCCGTTAAGCTTCAATCGCCTTTGCGAAAGAATGTGCGATCGGATTCGCAACTTGACGAAATGGGGCCGGGAAGTTACTTCATGAGTATAGATGCGGACGAAGATTCAATTATAGATCTGGCTGCTCATCACTTTCAAATCAGTGAAGACAACGGTGCGACTGTCTTTACAGATTCGGTAAGCATGGTCCTTACCCACAGCAGTGCGGAATCTTTGTCGGTAGAAGACGGGCAAGTGGTTTTGTCTCTTTTCTCGACAGGCAGTCAATTAGAGGACGTGTATCTTTACTATAAAGACCATACCGAACAGAACTTTGATTCCATACCCGGCGACAGCTTGCTTCCCAGGGACGAGGGATTTGTCTATCTCTTTGCGTTCAGGCCTGCTAAGAACGGAAGTATAATGCAGTATTATTTCCGGGCAAAAAAGGGCGATGACATTTACGGGTACGAACAGGAAACGTTTAGAACCTATATAAAGCCGGACACCGCCACACTGTCGCGCATTGTGGTAAAGCCCGGCGCAGGTGAGGATACCCTCCTTATATCATCACACTCGGAAGTCGCCTTTACCTTGCAGGGTTACTACGGTTCTCAATACATACCGGATGAGACCATGGATGGGTCGGCGGTTACATGGAAGGTGCAAAGTGGTACGGATTGCCGATTAACGGCACTAAGCGGTTTACAAACCGTTTTAGAAACCGGCGCCAAAGCCTCGGGTATCGTCCACTTGACAGCTACGATAGATACAACCAAACAAAGACTCGAGGAGAGCGTATCCTCCGAAATAGACATACCTATACGGATAACAGGTCAAAAGCTTGACAGTATCGCTGTAAGACGAGTGGATTCGGAGAACACTTTCATTTCGAGGGCTCAGTCGGCCCGCGCCGAGTTTACGGTTCGTGGATTTGATAAAAACAAGAACAGTGTTGCAATATCTGCTCGGTGGAGTGTCTGGCCTCCAAATGCCGGTACTGTCAAAAATGGAGTTTTCGTGCCCGACAGCAGGTTTGCGGGAAGAGCGCAGGTTATTGCAAATGTGAACAATATATCGGGAGTGTATAATCAGCAGTCCAATTCCAAAGCTAACTACTCGGGGCTGCTGGTAAGGTATGCGATACCTGTGCTGAAAGACTCGGTAACAAACGGGCAGGGCTGCAAAATAGTTTTCCCCGACAGTGTAATCGCCCCCGGTCAGAAAGGGGAAGTACAGATTGAGATTCCGTCGCTCAGCAGTCGTGTTGAAAGAAATACCGGTGAATACAACATGATCGGAGAGGCCTATGACATCGATGAAATAAACGGTGTTCGGCTGAATCCGGGTACCGACAGCATAACGTTAGCTTTGACAATACCGGAGGGGTACAGAAAAGATGCCAGGGATGGTAATGGGGAATTTGTAATCGGCAGATGGAACCCCGACAGCCTTAGGTGGGATATTTTTGCGGCAGCCCGGGTATCTGACGACGGCAGTAAGGTAAGTGTCAAAACATCTCACTTCAGCAGATACGCGGTCTTGCACAAAGTCGATGAACTCAAGGGGGTGCTGAATATTCGGCCCAATCCGTTTTCACCATACATTCGCCCTTCCGCGGAATATGGTATGCAGTACGGCAGTGAAGTACCAGGAGGAGTTTGCTTTGAGCTGACACCGGTTGCTCAGGTGGAACCTTTAACGGTAAAGGTTGACATCTACGGGATAACGGGTGCACATATTCTTTCTTCCCAGCTGCCCAATCCTGAGCGGGAAAAGACATATCATATCTGGTGGGACGGAAAAACAGTCAATCGAGATCAGGTTTCCATGGAAACAGTCCCGGGACAAACTTACAACCGGCTTCAGTTGAAAGGTAAAGAGATGTGTAGAAATGGAAGATATTTCGTTGTCGTAACGATTGAGGACGGGGCGGGTAACGAAAAACAATACATGAAACCGGTTGTGCTTTTTAAATAACCGTTGGCGGAGGAACACGTGAAGTCAATTATAAATAAGATTTTGATACCGTTGCTGGTTATAGCGGGAACGGTCCGGCCGCAGGATACTCAGGGGCTGAAAACACGTATAGGTATACTTTCTCCTGCCGTGCGCGGGGCAAAGGATGTTCTGACGGAGAGATTCATGACCTCTTTGCAAACGTATCTGGCGGAAATCGGGGTGTATGAGATTGAGACTCCCGGGCAGATGAGTTCGCGATTAGAAAAGCTGCATCTGAAGATGCCTCAAAGGTGCAGAGAGCCACGATGTGCCGCGGCTGTGGGCTCTGCCCTGCAGTTGGACCGTATGATATACGCAAGTATTGACAAAAACCCAAAATCCTACGGAGTCTATCTTGCACTGCTTGATGTAAACAGCCGTCAGATCATTGAAAAGGTAAGTATGGAAAGTGCTCCGGGAGTTGAGCTTGAGGAGGTGCTGGCAGCAGCGGTCAAAAGGCTTCATGGCCAACAGGACAGTGGCGCCGGCAGAGTGAAAAACTATTACGGCCCCGAGGTGCACAATGAAAAACAGCTTTACATCTCGGCTCCGGCTGTTATGGGAGCCGGGCTTTTATGGGGACTGATCAGCGGTTCGCTGACCGGGCGTGATGAAAACGATAATGCACCCGATTTCGACAGAACGGGATTTAGTGAAGATCAAGAGAATCTTTACGGAGCAGGGGCGGAAACTGATCAAATCGCGTTGTTTGGAAGGCCCGGGGCGCTGGCCAATGCCTATGTCGCGGCAAGTGATGATGCGTACGGGGTGTTTTTCAACCCCGCCGGGCTCTCCTGGATAAGCGGAGCCGAAATACAAATGGGTTATCAGTACAGGTTTGGCATAAATAATGTCGCGGGCTCTTTTGTAAACAAGGCGACACGTGAGATCGGTTTCGGACACGGGCTTTACTATAGTGGAGATGAGTTTCTAAATGAGATGTTTTTCATTTCCTCGATAAGTTACAAAGTAAATGAATTGATCTCATGGTTACACCCCTTTTCGGTAGGGGCTACGGTCAAGTTATTCAATCAGAATTTTAGCGGCAGCGATATAAGTGCTTCAACCGGTAATGCATTTGGCGGGGCGATCGATCTTGGTTTTCTCTGGCAAATCAACGACCAGATAAGATATGGGGCACTGGTGCGTAATGTACCTTCCGTAGTATACAACACCAATACCGCTCATGATACCTCCTATCTTGAGACTCGTCCCGCCACACTGCAGATGGGCGGAACCTTCCAGGCTTCGCATGCAACTTTCCTTATCTGTGAAGGTGATATCCCGCTCAATGAAGATCAGGCCTGGGCATTTGCCGGCGGTATAGAAAGAATCCTCTTCGGCGCTTTTGCACTACGTCTTGGTATTCAAAAAGAAGCAGACTTTGAGACTCCCTGGATCTTTACCGGAGGGTTTGGTCTGGATGTAGACACTCGCTCGTTTATGGGCAAATTTGTTACTCTTGACGGTTCATACGAATACAACTCACTTGACATGTTTGCCCATGTTGTGAACCTGTCCCTTCGCTTCGGGTTTTAAATGCAAAGTATCTCCTGCTGATGCAGCTATCTGAGGGGCATGACACGATGACATGGGCATTATGTCCATATTGATTTTCGGGATGATGTGTTTCAGCAATCGACTGGAGTATACAGGAAAAAAGGACGGGTAATATATCCGTCCTTTTATTTTGGTGCGCCCGGCAGGGCGCGCCTGGCCTGGCGGTGCGGAGATGACTGCCTCCTGGTCTACTGCAAGCCCGGCAGGGGGGGACAATGCTTTTGCATCAAGTATTGACACGAAACAAACGCACCCCATCCAAACCTTCTCCCGCTTTGCGGGATAAGGGAAGGCTTTAACGCGTTGGTTTTGCTCCTCCCCCTTGCCAAGGGGGAGGCTGG
>CAZPHU010000033.1:0-34253 GCA_964586285.1 uncultured Fibrobacterota bacterium
AACCGCTACACCATCACCTTCCTTGATCAGTCCAAGAAGCAAATGCTCCGTTCCGACATAGTCATTTCCCAGTCGAACAGATTCCTCGCGAGCAATTTGCATCACCTTCTTGACGCGGTCTGTGAACATACCATTAACCATTGATCGCCATCCTTAAATAAAGTTGTGACTGGTAGCGTTTATAATTCAGTTCTAGCCACATTTATACTCAAACATCGTACCGTTATTTCCCATGCTTCAAAAAAGCATGAACCATCTCGGCACGCCTCCTGTTTATCGCCTCTTCATCGAGCCCCACACCGTCCAAAAACTGGATATGCGCAGGCATCGTCATCAAAATCATCTGGTTCAGTGTCGCGATATCCATTTCCAAAAAAATACCGCACTCTATTCCAATCCTCAAAGCAGATGCCAAATTCAGCATCTCGTTGACCGAAAGGGTTTTAGCATAGAGCAAAATACCATATGAGCGAAAGACCTTGTCCTCCAGCTCCAATTCGGCTTCATTCATTATTCGCTCTCGGGCCTTTTTTTCACAATCGATCACTCTGTCTATAATACGTTGAGTGGTCTGGATAAATTCTATCTCACCCGCACCAACCGCCGCCTGATTGGAGAGCTGAAAAAAACTGCCCACCACCTCTGAATTCTCCCCAAAAAAACCTCTGGCCCCGATCCCCATTTGTGTTACGCCCTGAAGGGTCTGGTCGATTGCCCTGGTTAAAACAAGGGCGGGAAGGTGCAACAGAAACGACACTCTTAGCCCGGTTCCAGAATTGGTGGGGCATGATGTCAGAAAACCTTTGTTCGCATCGAATGCAAAGCGCAGACGATGTCCCAAAACGGTGTCGAGCCGGTCCAGAACCTCCCACAAATCATTTGCGCAATAGCCGTTTCTGATACATTGCATTCGTATATGATCTTCTTCGTTTATCATTATGCCGGTCTGGAACGATTCATCGAAAACCACCCCGCGATCCCCGTTCAGATTCAGCATATCATAACTTACCGCACGGTTTTCGGCCAGAAAGGTAATATCCAGACTGTCGGCTTGCGCAAAATTCCAATACTCATACTTTTCACAGGCCGGAATCGATTTCAGCTCTGTTTGAATCCGTTCGAAAACTCGTTTACGCTCCAGAAGCGATGCCCTGGACGGGAATTGATAATCCAGAAGATTGCGGGCCAATCTCACCCTGCTGGATATTACAATTCCGGGTTTGGAGTCGTATGGCTGAAGCCAAAGCGGTACCGTTTGCGCCATCCTGGCGGTAATCATTTACTTACTCCATTATTCATCCCCGAGCTCAGATTAGAAATCTTATCCCGAAGCTCGGCCGCGAGTTCAAATTTTTCATTCCTTACAGCTATATCCATCTCGTGACGAAGTCGTTTGATATCACTCTGATCGAATACAAACGCCTCTCCGCAATACCCCTTGCCCTTATGCTCGCTTGTTCCGTGCATCTGAATAAGCAGCTCCTCTATGTCTTTTTCGAAAGCATAATAGCAATGCGCACATCCAAGCCGCCCGCTTTCCTTAAAATCCGCTAGAGATGTACCGCATTGAGGACAGGTTACAGCCATGTCGTGTTGCTGCTCTTCATCCTCGAGGTTCTGAAGCTCTTCGGCTAAAGAAATGGATATACCTTTTTTTTCCGCACAATGTTCGCAAAGATGCGAAATCGTAGTCTCATTGTTAATTATCTGAGTCAGATGTATATTGGCCGGATTAACACCACAATCATCGCACATTTTCATATATTCTCACCATAGTTTAAGCATTTATGTCCGAACATCTTCTCATCTACTTTCCTCTCAGTCGAGCGGTTCCGAACGGGACGAGTTGCCCAATTCTTAAGCACGGAAAGGTTGAAGCAACCGCTCGAGGTATTCTAAAGAGTGTTGAACTCTTTGTTTACCAAGTTCTTGCGCAAACCGCCCGAGTGAATCACTCGATATCGGTTATAATAAAAATAGTGTATGCTCCACTATGGAGTGTCTTCCTCAACTCCTGCTGATTATTTTTCCGTCCTGAATGTAAACAGTTCTATGTAATTGACGAGCCAGGTCTTCGTTGTGAGTCGCAACAAGATAGGTCTGGTTCAATTCCCGGTTCGTCTTCTTAAAAAGCTCCAGCAGATGTTCGCTGTTTTTGGTATCCAGATTACCGGTCGGCTCGTCTGCAAGAACCAGTTTAGGCTCATTGAACAGTGCCCTGGCCAGAGCCACCCTCTGCCTCTCTCCGCCTGACAATTCCGCCGGATAGTGACTTCCCCGCCTCTCGAGTCCGATGGTGTTGAGTAACCAGCGTGCCCGGTCGATCAGATCCTTTTTCTTGCGTTTATTGATCAGCCCCGGCATGAAAATGTTTTCCAGCGCGGTAAAATCGGGCATGAGATGGTGGAACTGAAACACAAACCCTATCGATTCACGTCTGAACTTCGCCAACTTCGATTCCGAAAGAGAATTCAGGGGCTGATTGTCTATCTCCACCGTACCGCCGGTTGCCTTATCAAGACCGCCCAGTATCTGAAGCAAGGTCGTTTTACCCGCGCCACTCACTCCGGCTAAAGCAACCATCTCGCCCCTGCCTATGCAAAAAGATGTCTCTTTAAGAACATCGAAGCTGCCGGCCTCATCCCTGTATGTCTTTGTCAGTTGTTTAACGTTAACCATCCGTGCTTTCCCTTACTCCATAGGATTTCGCCAAACAATGCTATTCGTACCGAATAGATTCGGCGGGTAGAATTTTCGATGCACTCCACGCCGGAAAACTTGCCGCCAGAATACAGATAAGATTGGCGGCAATGTAAATCAGCAGGACATCCAGCGGCCGTATCAACATCGGCACCGCATCAAGAAAATAAACGTCTCCGGGCAGAGGTATAAGCCGCCACCTGTATTGTATCCAGGAGATGAGCATCCCCAGAGCAACGCCGGTCGTCGACCCGAGAAACCCGATTATCGTGCCGTTTAGCATGAATATGCTCATGATCGACTTTCTGGTTGCCCCCATTCCCATGAGAAGCCCGATTTCCCTGCGTTTTTCCAGAATCATCATGATTAGCGACGACACGATATTAAATGCCGCGACAACAATTATCATGCTTATTACGATGAATATGATCAGCTTCTCGAGCTTGATCCACTTGAAAAGAGATTGATTCTGACTCTTCCAGTCGGTTGCCCTGTAAGGATATCCGCCGATCTTTTCTTTAACCGACAGCGCAATTTTATCGGCGTTGAAGAGGTCGTTTGTCCTAATTTGGATGCCTTCCACCCCTCTCATATTCAACAATCTCTGAGCGGCATCCACACCCATATAAACGAAGTTCAAATCGTACTCATACATGCCGGTCTCAAAGATTCCCGACACCACATATCGGGCCATGACCGGTATAGGATCGAGCTGAGACTCGCTGGTGACCACACTGCCCATCACAACCTCCGCCCCGGGCCTGATTCCCAGCTTGTCCGCCAGACCGATGCCTATGACTATACCGGGCTGAGGCCTGTCGCGTTTGGAAATGGTGGAATCGAAGGTAAACTCGCCGTACTTTATTTTTTTGCTCAGATCGGTAACCGGCCTGTCCTTATCTTCCTCAATCGCCGTTATCATCACCCCCTCCTGCACCTCATCGTATTCGATCATACCCTTTGCTGATATGAAGGGAGCGGTTGCAACGACTCCGGGATGTTCCTCAATTATTTGGCGAATAGAGTCGACCTCCATGACAGGTCGTTTGTGATATTTTACAATCCGGGCATGGGCCTGCGTTCCGACGATCCGATCACGAACCTCTTTCTCAAATCCGTTGGCAACCGCCAAGGCGATAACCAGTACCATCGAGCCAAGAAAAACGCCCGCGGTCGAAATGTAGGTAATAAGCGATATGAAGCCCATCTTGCGCTTGCCGCGCAAGTACCTGAAAGCTATAAACCATTCCATTCACAATCCTTTATATTTCGGGACGTAACAACGGGAAAAGAATTACGTCTCGAAGCGTGTGGGCGTTTGTAAGTAAAGCTACCATACGATCTATTCCCATTCCCCACCCCGACATCGGCGGCATGCCGAATTCCATACACCTTACAAAATCCTCATCCGTCTGCATCGCCTCCGTATCCCCGTGAGCGCGTGCCTCGGCCTGCTTATTGAAGCGTTGGGCCTGATCGATCGGATCGATAAGCTCGGAGTATGCATTGATAACCTCCCAGCCGTTTATCACCAGCTGAAACCGATCAACCACCGATGCGTTGGTATCGTTGCTGCGCGCAAGGGGCGAAAGGTCGATGGGATGATGCGTTATGAACACCGGGTTTATCAAACCGGGGCGAGAAACTTTTTTGTATAACAGGTCAATCAAAGTACCCCGACCCGCTTTCTTAACATCAACGTCGTCGTCGAAAACAATACCGTTTTGCTGTATTTCGCTCATCAACGATTCTTTATTTTCGTGAAGATCTATATCGATTCCACAATCCTTGAGGATAAGATCACGAAAAGAAATGCGCGGCCACTCCCCTTCAAAAGATATCTCTCTGTCGTCATAGGTAAGCTCAAGTTTTCCCAGGACCTGTTGGAGAAGATGCTTGATAAGGCTCTGGGTAAAGTTCATGTTGTCGATATAGTTCCAGTATGCGACATAGTACTCAAGTATGGTAAAATCGGGCAAATGAGAAGCATCGATCCCCTCGTTACGAAACGAGCGGGCAAACTCATACACGCGCTCAAACCCACCGGCAACCGCCCGCTTCAAGTACGTCTCCGGAGCAATGCGAAGGTAAACATCTATATCAAGAGCGTTGTTGTGCGTTATAAAGGGACGTGCCATTGCGCCACTGGCCTTGTTGGTCAACACCGGTGTTTCAATTTCCAGAAAACCGTTGTCGTCCAGATAATTACGTATGGTTTTGATGATGGCGGTGCGCATCTTGAACCGCTGCATCACATCCGGATTCATGATAAGATCCAGATACCTGCGACGCAGACGAAGCTCGGGATCGGTTATGCCGTGAAACTTCTCCGGAAGCGGACGAAGCGACTTGCTTAAGAATTTCCAGCCGTCGGTATCTATGGTCTTTTCTCCGGTCTTGGTGGTCATCACCGATCCCTCGATACCGACAAAGTCCCCGATATCAACCAGTTTCTTAAACTGGGCAAAACTCTCCCCAAGCTTATTCTTCTGCAGCGCAAACTGCATCTTGCCGGATTCGTCCTGAATATGACCAAACGCCAGTTTTCCGAAATACCGAACCGCAACAAGCCTTCCGGCAACACTCACCCCGCCGGTTCCGTCATCAAGCGTTTTTACCTTCTCAAGAGACTGTTTTTTATCAAACCGGTCCGCATACGGCTGTTGGCCGACTTCTTCCAGCTGCCGGATTTTTTCTCTGCGAATCTTCATCTGATCGTTGATATTTTCAGCCGTTTCCACACATTCTCCTCGCAACAAATTGTTTTTTACGCCTAAGTCAGCCTTCTAAAATAGTTGATTCACCGCTGATTAAATAGACGTTGATAAAAATCGATCAAAATCAGTCGCCTTTTGGGTGTGGCCGGGATACAAAGGCGATGATTATTTTTTAATAGCGTTTTTTGCCGGAGTTAATTTTTCGGCATGTCTTTTTTCCGACGAGAAAGCCTGAAAATATGCTTGACCGTTATGATATTGTGATTGTTGGTGCCGGTCCTGCCGGACTTTGCGCCGCCAGACGTATAGCACAGCTTTCAAACTCCCCAAAAACTCTGCTGATAGAAAAGTGTGCATCCCTCAGCAAACCGGTCGCCTGTGCGGAAGGTGTTGGACGGCTGGGTTTTAAAGATGCGATCGAGCCGAAGCAGGAGTGGATTCGATACGAAGTCCGAAAAGCAACATTCCACTCTCCCCGTGATGAAAAAATCACCTATGAAGACCCAAACAGAGGATTCATACTCGACAGGACTCGCATGCAGCGGGATTTAACCCGGGAGGCTCTGTCAAAGGGCATGGAAGGGGTTTTCGGACACTCGGTCAAAGCCGTTTCGCCGCTTCAGTCCGACGGAATGCGAACACTCAGGCTCAGTAACGGAGATATGGTTAAAGCAAAAATTGTGATCGACTGCTCCGGTCCTCTGTCAAAGATAGGTAGTGAGGACAGCGTTATCGAATGGAAAAACAGCGACCTTGAGGTTGCCTATTTTGCCCATGTTAGCGGTATCGATGTTACTACGGATAGGGTTCACCTGTATGTGGGAGAAAAAATCGCCCCGGGAGGATATGCATGGGCATTCCCGCGGGCACAGGACGGTTACAACGCGGGTATAGTTATTGGCAGCACATATAAAAACAAAGTCAATATCCGCACACTGCTAACCCATTTCTTACAATTCCACTTTCCAAATGGAAAAATTACCGGCACCTTCGCCGGAACAATCCCCTGCGCAACAGGCAAACGAATCATGGCCGTGCCGGGAATGATAAAGGCCGGAGACTGTGCCGCGACTGTTAACCCGATCAGCAGGGCAGGCATTGTAGAGGCGATGATGTGCGGAAGTCTTGCCGGGGAATACAGCCTTAAGATGTTGGATGCAAACGAAAAGCATATCCACAAAGCATGTAAGGATTATCAAAGTGCATGGATGGAGAAAAGAGGAAAAAGCCACGCGAAGATGGCCAAGGTAAAATCCGAAATGTTTCGCATACCGGACAAAGACTACGACAACGCGGCCAAATCGCTCAGCTCGGTTCCTCAACAACAGCTTACCATGTCACGGATTTTCCGCTCAAGCCTCAGTCGCTTCCCTCGTCTGGTATGGGCGATGCGCCACCTCATGTAAAAACGGTTAATCGTTTACCGAGTCCGACCAAAGCACAGTTTTGTCGAAATGTCTGTCTGGATACTTCCACGATTTCCTAATCCCTTGATTCCTGATCTTTGATTCTCCGACTCCGCCAAACCGCTATTTGGTAAATTTTCCTTCCCCGATCCATTCATACGTGTTATAATCAGACATATGAACACTGCACTGATACACGAGTGGCTGGTAACTCAGGCGGGAGCCGAGAGTGTGCTTCAGTCCATACATAAGCTCTTTCCCGGTGATATCCATTCCCTGTTTCACGATCCGGATGAACTCGTCCAATCGATCTGGGACGGATTACCTGTAAAGACATCGCTGCTGCAACGCCTGCCTCTGGCCAGAAAACACCATCGCGCCTTTCTGCCCCTCTTCCCCATGGCAATCGAGCAATTCGACCTTCGCGACTACAATCTGGTGATTTCATCATCGTATGCGGTAGCCAAAGGTGTATTGACCTCATCCGATCAGCTCCATATTTGCTACTGTCACTCACCGATGCGCTACGTATGGGATTTGACTTTCCAGTACCTTGAGGCCGCGGGGCTTAACGGCGGGCTTAAGAGCTTTCTGGTCCGCTCGATCCTTCACTACATACGCCTGTGGGACAGTGTCTCCTCACAGCGGGTAAACGCCTTTATTGCCAATTCAAACTATATAGCACACCGGATCGAGAAATGCTACAGCCGCAAGGCAACCGTCATATATCCCCCTGTTGACGTGGACCGCTTCTCCATAAGCGATCGCAAAGACAACTATTTCATTACCGTATCGCGCCTGGTGCCTTATAAAAGGCTGGATTTGACTGTCGATGCGTTCAACGAGCTTGGTCTGCCTCTGCTGATTATCGGTGAGGGGCCGGCGAAAAAAAGCCTCATGCGCCGGGCCGGGAAGAATATTACTTTTCTTGGCCACATCCCAGCCAACCTGGTTGAGAACTACCTTTCCAAAGCACGAGCCTTCATTTTCAGTGCAGAGGAAGATTTCGGGATCGTAAATGTTGAGGCGCAGGCGGCAGGAATACCGGTTATTGCCTACGGCAGAGGGGGGGCTTTAGAAACCGTGGTGGACGGTAAAACGGGACTGTTTTTTTATAAACAAAACGTAGAGGCGCTGGTGGATGCCGTTAAAACTTTCCTGCATAAAGAACAGGATTTCGACCCTCAGAAAATCAGACGAAACGCCCTGCGATTCCCCCGCTCAAGGTTTGAACGGGAGTTTGAAGCATTTGTTAAAAATGCCTGGGAGCGTTTCCCCTACAAAAATTAAAGATACTGCCTGAGACATCTAAACCCTGAACTGAGTGGTTTTGAGTGGATGAGTTGCTCAATGCCCTGAGGGCAGATGGGTTGAAGCAATTGCGTGGAATACTCGTGGCGGTATTTCCAAAATTACCGAATTCTTTCTGCCCCCGGGCATTGAGCAAATCGCCGCGAGAGAATCGCTTAGTTCAAGCTAAAGATTTTCGTTGTCCCGATCCGCGGTGAAATCTATGGAAATGCTTTTGAATGTTGTAATAAGCTTTCGGCAGGTCACTCCCGCCTGATTAAACATGCGCTTGGATGCTTTAACACTGTCGGTATCCGCGTACTTATCCGAAAGAAAAACCACTTCAGCTATACCCGATTGAATAATCACCTTGGCACATTCGTTACAGGGGAAGAGGGCGACATAAATACTGCATCCGCACAAATCGGAGCTGATACTGTTGAGTACCGCATTGAGTTCTGCATGACAGACGTAAGGATACTTGGTTTCAAGAAAAGAACCTTCCCTGTCCCAGGGCAGCTCTTCATCCGAACAACCGATAGGAAAACCGTTATAGCCTACACCTACTATTTTTTTCTTCCCGTTTACTATACAGGCACCGACCTGTGTGTTGGGATCTTTGCTTCTTTGAGCCGACATTAGCGCCACACCCATGAAGTATTCATCCCAACTCAGATAATTGGTCCGTTTGCATACAGTTCCCACAACTTAACCCCTACTCATGCTTCTCCGACAAGAAAGTACTTTCATCCATGATCCTATCCAGCATATCGATTCTCCTGCTGTGACGGCCGCCTTCAAACGGCGTCTCAAGCCATATGTCCAGAATCGCCGATGCAGTTTCCTTTGGTGTGATGCGCCCTCCCAACACCAGTACATTAGCATTGTTATGTTCTCGAGACAATTGAGCCATCTGTTCGTTAATGCACAAGGCGGCCCGCACTCCCCTGAACCGGTTGGCGGCTATGGATGCGCCGATACCTGCTCCGCAAACGGCGATTCCACGCCCAAAATTCCCCAAAGACACTTCCCTGCCGACTCTGCCGGCAAACAGAGGATAATCGGTGGATTGCGTGTCGTTTGTACCTATATCTTTATAAGTCAAGCCCTTTTGTTCCAACAGAGACTTGATAAACTCCTTCATCGCAAAACCTGCATGATCACTGCCTATTATAATCGGTTCTTTCATATTTCTCTCATAAAAAGTGGATTAAACATGCACACCGGCCCTTTCCTTTGAAAGCCGAACGAGGATTCAATATACTTTTCGTCTACCCCCAAATTCATCCGTAATTATTCATTTTATAATCATCTCCTCCCAACCGCCATTATCAATAGATGTTATTTACACTCCGACGACACCCATGGGAATTCTTATCCGTAATACAAACGATTTTCTTTGTAACAATATGCATATACGAGCGCTCTAAGGAATAGAGATGAACGAAATAGACAACAGCGTGATAATGTCGGCGGCAAGGGGAAACCAAAAATCCTTTAAGGCACTTTACGATCATTACAGCGGTTTTGTATGGGCCCTGGTTTATAGAGCCGCGAATGGAGATATTGAAACGGCAAAGCATATCATGCAGGATGTTTTCATAAAAGTTGATCGATCACTGAAAAAATTCCGGTTTCAGTCGGGTTTCTCCACATGGCTGTTTCGCATAACTTACACGACCGCGGGCAGTCATCTGAAAAAACGGAGTCTTTTTAACAGGAGGCACGAGGAGCTTAGCGATCGTACGGCAGACAAAATGCCCGTAGCGAGTGAGGATAAGATGTTTTTACAAAACATACTCAAATCGCTTCCTCCCGAGGATAGATTTCTTCTTGTTGCCAGAGAAGTCAATGATATACCATTTGAAGAGCTGGCCCACATAACAGGAAAATCTCCCGGGGCGCTTCGCACGAGATTGCACAGACTCAAAGAGAATTTACGCAAAGGATATAACGATGAGTAATGTTGAGCATGAAATTAGAACCAAACTGGCGGAGGTTCCAGCGGTTCCGAGTGATTTGTTTGAAGATATCACCTGCTGTATTGCCAGGAGAAAAAAAATCGCCGCCCGCGTTCGAACGATAGCCGGCGTGCTTCTCATTCTCGGAATATTCGGCTATAACAACATAGAACGATCCACCGATCAGATAACATATCCAAACACTCAAACCGAAGAGGCCGTTGGGGATGAGCTGCAGATTATCCACGACTACCTTAACGGAGAGGACGTCGAAATGGAGCTGGAAGAGTATGCTGTTCTCGACCCGGTTTTATTTCCCGATCACCAATAATATCAGCAATAATAAAAAAGGAGTATCAGATGAGTTTTAAACAATTTCTTTTCAGCGGCGCGGCGATTCTTCTAATCGGCAGTCAGCTTTTTGCAGGAGAACGGGGCGGCGGATGTCATGCCAAAAAAGGAGAAAAGCCTCATCGCATGTGGCAGGAACTTGGCCTTACCGAGCAGCAGCAGACACAAATCAAGGAGCTTCATGATCAAATGAAGCAAACCCGCAGGCAACACTGGACCGATGTTAAAGAGGTGCGAAAACAGATTCGTGATGAGCTGAAAAAGGAAAATCCCGATCAGGCAGCACTCGACAGTTACTCCGAACAGGTAGGACAACTCGCAAAGCAGATCTCGCAGAAACGTACAAACCATCTTCTTGAAATCAAAGAGGTTCTTACCGCCAAACAGTTTCAGCAAATTGTCGATCAAAAGGCATCCTGGAAACATGGCCGTAAAGGGAAAAAGCACAATAGCTGCAACCACAAAGGCAGTATCCGGTAAAATTTCTTTTTCGAGGCATTCGTATTATTAAAGGATCGGAGCTTTTTCCGGTCCTTTTTCTATTCGTGTCTTATGACATGGACAAAGAGGTATCCCGGCGGACAGATTCTGTCCTGAAACTATTTTAGACATTCACGGCCCGTCACATTTTTTACCAGTGCAAGAGACTTTATTTTAGAATCGGAGAACGAAATCATGAGTACGCCTCTTCGAGCCTTGTTCATAGAAGATTCGATGGACGACTATTTAATTTTGACTCACCACCTGGAAAAGTCGGGTTTTGAGTTGGTGACAAAGAGAGTAGAAAATATAGATGAGCTTGAAAAGAGCTTACACGAGGAGAAATGGGATGTTGTAATAGCCGATTATATGATTCCAGGCCTGGATATCGTTGAGGTGTTCAAAGCCGTCAAAGATACCGGTCTGAACCTTCCCTTCATCGTAGTATCGGGACAGGTTCAGGATGATAAAGCAGCGGAGGTGATACAGGGAGGGGCTCATGATTTTGTGACGAAAGGCAATCTGTCCCGACTCATACCAGCTATTCACCGTGAGATGAAAGATGCCAGGGAGCGTGATGAGCATGCGAAGGTACGTGAGGAACTGGATCGGAGTCGAATCGATTACAGAACACTTACCGAGAGTATAAGCGATCCGTTCTTTGCGCTGGATAACCAGTTGAATATCATTTACTGGAATCCGGCTTGCGAGCAGAAGACCGGGATGAAATCGGACAAGGTGCTTGGTCGGTCGCTTTACGAGCTTTTCCCTACCATAAGAGGCGCTACTTTTGATGATGCGATGAAAAGGGCCCTGAAGAATAAAACCGTTGAGCGCTGGGAAAGTACTTATGGGGAGTACTATTTCGAATTTAACGCATACCCCACCAAAACAGGAATCGCCGTACTTGCCCGTGACGAATCCGAAAATTATCGAGAAGAGCAGCTTCGTCTGGAAGAGGAAGAGTTAAGACGCCAGATGGAGCTGAACAAAAGATTCCGATACCTGGGGCAACTCGCATCGGGTGTTGCTCATGAGGTAAGAAATCCTCTTAACGCTATTATGTCTCTTGCGACTGCTTTGTTCGATGAACTCGAAGACAACCAGGACCTGCTGCCGTATAAAGAGCACATGCTCTCACAGGTTAACAGGCTGTCAAAGCTCATGGAAGATCTTCTGGCCATGGGAAAACCAATTGCACGGGAAGATTTTTGCCGACTGGATTTTAAAGAAGTGATACATGGCTCTATCAAACTGTGGGAACAGAATACAAGCTCTCATAAGCTGAATATTTCTTTTGCCGAAGATATCGAGGAGTTTACGGTTGAGGGGGTGAGCACTAAACTGGAACAGGTTGTTACCAATCTTCTGGATAACGCCGCCCAGCACAGCCCGGAAAATTCAACTATTTCGATTCATCTGGATTCAAACGAAAAAAGCCATATTTTCAAGATAATGGATCAGGGAAGCGGTCTGTCCAGGGAAGCGGTCGAGCACCTGTTCGAACCTTTTTACACATCACGCCGTGATGGAACAGGGCTGGGACTTGGAATCGTAAAGAATATTATCGAAAGCCACGGCGGCAGTATAGATCTACGAAATAATTCTCAGGGAAGCGGCTGTACGGTTGAGATCGTACTTCCCAAAAAAACCGGCGGGAACTGACCTCTTAAAGTTCCCGTCCCTGCCTTATCCCTTAAAGAAACTCCCCTATTCTTTTTTTCCCGAACGAGGATGAGCCTGACGGTAGGTTTTCAGAAGCTCTTCTTTTGATACGTGCGTATATACCTGTGTGGTTCCCAGTGATGCGTGCCCCAGAAGTTCCTTCACCGCCCTGATATCCGCACCGCCGTCCATGAGATGGGTCGCAAAGGAGTGACGAAGAACGTGAGGGCTGCGCTTTTTTTGCTGACTTACTTTAGCCAACTGTTTCTCCACAATCAGCTGAATCGTTCGGCGAGCCAATCTTTGCCCCTTCTTATTCACAAACAGTGGCTTCTCGGTATCGGTTGTCGACGGGCATACCCTGCGATATCTCTCCACCGCCTCGATCGCATCAGGCGTAACCGGTACGATTCGCTCCCTGGAGCCCTTTCCGACTACGCGTATAAGCGCCCTCTTTTTTTCGATCGCCCCGATATCCAGCCCGTGAAGTTCGCTAAGACGCAGCCCCGATCCGTAAAGAAGCTCGATTATGGCTCTGTCGCGCATGGCAATCCAGCCCGCACTCTGCACGGTCTCCAGGTCGATCTCCCCCAGTGCCTCCGCCTGATTCCTGGTAAGAAAACTCGGAAGCGGTTTGTCCAGTTTGGGTGTAGAGAGTGCTTTGGCGGGATTTGTCTCAAGATACTCGAATCTGACACAGAACTTGCAAAACGATTTGATCGCCGCAACTTTTCGGGCCAGTGATCGAGCCTTTAGTCTCTTTTCACTCAAAGAGAAGATAAAGGAGCGCAGCACCCCTTTGGTCATGATTCGGTCGAAGGGTATTTGATCGAACTGCTCCGAGACAAACGACTTCAGTTGATGCAAATCTCTGCGATATCCGTCTACGGTATTTGGAGAATACCCCTGCTGCTTGGTAATGTATTGAATAAAATCGTTGACGACCGAATCCAGAGTAATTTCACTCATCTTAAGGCACCTTTCTCTGATAAATATAGGTACCGGCATTCAAGCCATTCAAAGCCCTATATTAAAAGAGCGTGTTCTGATACCTTTCACAAAATTATTTTAAACCTTAAACGTGCATAGTTTTTCAAGGGAGTAAATAATGAGAAGAAAAGGTATCATCCTTGCTGGTGGGACGGGTTCGAGGCTGTTTCCAATAACCCTTGGTGTAAGCAAACAGCTCATACCGGTTTATGATAAGCCTATGATTTACTACCCGCTGTCGATTTTGATGCTGTCCGGGATACGCGATATTCTCATTATCACTACTCCCGAGGATTCGGCTGCCTTTAACCGTCTCCTGGGTGATGGAAACCAGTGGGGTATCAACCTGACTTACGCCGTGCAACCCCGCCCTGAGGGATTGGCTCAGGCTTTTGTTATCGGTAAGGCTTTCATCGGAAACGATCCGTCCGCCCTGATCCTGGGCGACAATATTTTTTGGGGACACGATCTGGTAAAACAGCTCAAGCATGCTTTCGTCGCAAAAAAAGGTGCCACGGTATTCGGCTACTGGGTCAAGGATCCAAACCGCTACGGAGTTGTGGAATTCGACTCGGCGGGAAAGGTTATCAGCCTGGAGGAGAAGCCGCAAAAGCCCAAATCCAACTATGCGGTAACCGGTCTTTACTTCTATGACGACAGAGTGGTTGATTTGGCTTCCTCTCTGAAGCCCTCCGCGCGTGGAGAATATGAGATTACGGATCTGAACCGACTGTATATGGAGGCGGGTGAGCTTGATGTGCAGTTGCTGGGGCGCGGGGTCGCCTGGCTTGATACCGGCACCCACGAAGCGATGCTTCAGGCCTCTACGTTTGTTGAGACAATCGAAAACCGCCAGGGTCTGAAAGTCTCCTGCCCCGAGGAGATTGCTTTCAGATACGGCTATATAGATCGGGATCAGGTCATTTCCCTGGCCCAACCTATGATGAAAAACAGTTATGGTGAATATCTCATGCGGCTTATAGATGAAAACGCCGCTTTGGATTAAGTCTTTTTGCGGAAGTTGAGTGATTTTATTATGGAGTTTATTTCCACGCCTCTGTCGGATGTATGGATTATCGAGCCGCGAGTATTCCAGGATAACCGGGGTTTTTTCCTCGAGTCGTTTTCCCGCAAGTGGTTCGAAGCGAAAAACATTCAGATCGATTTTGTGCAGGACAACCATTCCCTGTCGGTAAAAAAAGGGGTTCTTCGCGGCCTTCATTTCCAGAAGCCGCCTGCTGCCCAGAGCAAGCTTGTGCGGGTGGTTCGCGGAGCTATTTACGATGTAGCAGTTGATCTGCGTAAGGATTCACCAAGCTACGGCGAGTGGTTTGGAACCGAACTTACATCGGAGAACTTTCGGATGCTGCTTGTTCCGGCGGGATTTGCCCACGGTTTCTGTACCCTGACCGACAACACCGAGGTCATCTATAAGGTAGATGCCTACTACTCCCCCGAAAACGACAGCGGAATACGTTGGGATGATCCCACGCTGGCAATCGACTGGCCGGTCCAAAATCCGACTCTGTCGGAAAAAGATGCCCGGCTTTCGCTGTTTTCAGAGATGGAGAGTCCATTTTAAACAGGGGAAGAATATCATACCCCTCATCGCTGCGGTCATGCCGGTCGCCTGTCCCGCCTGCGAAATGATACGGCATCAATCGATTGTGTTTGTTTGATTCACACATACTCATTCCCAAATCTTCATTCCCTCCTGCTTTTTTTCTGCGAAACTCCGTTGGTGTGCACTCCCGGCTTTGCTTGAATTCCCGGTTTAAATGGCTGGGATAGACGGCTGTCGAGCCGGATTAAATCGTTGTCCCTGATGGTTTCATATCTAAAAGCCGTTTTGCTATCATCGATTTCTGATGCTCTTTTTATGTTCGGGAGCCAAGCGTAAACCAAAACGTAGCCCCTTTTCCTTGCTGCGATTCGGCCCAGATATCTCCCCCGTGGCGGCTGATCACTCGTTTGACAATCGCCAAGCCGATACCGGTTCCGCGAAACTCCTTATCCGAGTGCAGTCTCTGAAAGGGGGTGAAAAGCCTTGCGGCCTGCTCCATCGGAAAGCCGGCCCCGTTGTCTCGGATAAAGTAAACAGGCCCCGAATTCTTCACGGATTCCGAATTCATAATCACCGACTCATCATTAACAAGGCCGAATTCTATCCGGGGGCGGTCGGTTCTTCCGGTATATTTCCATGCGTTTGCAACAAGATTTGACAGGGCAATGGTCAGAAGGCGTGAATCCCCATACGCTGCGGCGCAGGAGGCGATGGAGATTTCTACCTGGCGGTCGGGATCGTTGTATTGTAAATCCTTGAACACACTTTGTGCGATCGAGCTGAGGTCAATCTCCTGCATGGTCATCTCTTGACGGCTGATACGGGAGAGTGCCAGCATATCATCTATGAGAGCGTTCATCTTTTCGGTATTGTATACTATCTGCCTTACAAATTCACTCCCATCTTCATCCAGCCGCTCATCGTAGTCTTCCCGAAGAAATTGGGCGAACATGCCGGTCGCCTGCAGCGGATTGCGCAAGTCGTGAGACAGGGAGTATGAAAACGACTCCAGTTCCTTGTTCTTTTCGATCAGCTCGGAGGCTTTCCTTTCCGCAAGCGAAGCCTTCTCGGCGATTTGCCGCTCCAGGCGCTTACGATCGCTGATGTCGATTCCGATACCCACTCTTCTCCCATCGGAGATCTCTATATTGGCCCAGCTTGTTTGAATTGTACGCCCGGATTTGGTTGTCATCGTGATGTCCTTAAAACCGGGTCTCAGCGAATCCATAAACCCGGAAATCTCCTCTCGGTAGGCCGAATCCGGGTAAACCAGATTTAGGACATTTGTCTCCCGTGCCTCCTCCAGTGACCACCCGGTGATTCTCTCGAATGCTTTATTCAGAAAAATATCTTTCTGCTCGGGATCGTAGATGCTTAATATTACGGGAATGCTGTCATAGATGGTTTGAAGAAGATTTCCCTTGGCGCGCAGTCTGCGCTCATAGCGCATTCTGTTCATCGCCGACGATACCTGATCGGCAACCGCCCTCATAAGCTCCACATCCTCGGCACTGAAAACATCCCTGCTTCGGGTACCAAAAGAAAGAGTTCCCATGGTCTTCCCATCCTCCCCAACCAGCGGAAACGAGGCGTATGCCCTCAGCCCAAACGATTTGACCAGTTGGGTTGCGGAATCGGTACTTGTAGCGATATGTTCGGCCACCACCATCTTTCCTTCCTGGGCGACACGCCCGCATACCCCCATGTCATAATCTAGCCATTCGATTTGGCTGGATTGCTCATCGGAGATACCCCCACAGGTATTGAGGTGAAGCTTGCCGGCTTTCTTGTTCACCAGAAAATTGAAAAAAGCGTGACAGTCCAGATGTCGCATGGTTTTATGACAAAGTGAATCGATTATTTTCTGCGGATTGGGCGAGTGAAGAAGCTGACTGGCCGTATCGGCGAGAAGCGCAAAGCGCTCCCTGTTTTCCAGAAGCTGCTTCTCAAAGCGCTCCCGCTTGAGGATCTCTTCATTAAGGCAGGCGAGTTTGGACCGCAGCCGTTTGTTTTCGTCAAGCTGTACCCTAAGAAGCCGACCCAGATCGGACCCGCCGCCTGCCCCCACCGAATCGCCGGCCGGAACGGTTGGAGAACCAGGCGTCTGAGCATGAGGCTTTTCTGTCATTAAACACAACCTTTCCATTAGACCTGCATGAACATCGAGTCATTCTCCCAATTCTTCGGAGCCTAAACGAATCCGGATCGATGGGAAAAACAAAAACGATGTGTAATAAGCAGAAACCGTGCCATTACCGAGCGAAATGCTTCCGGCGGTTGCGCGTATACGCGTTGGAATTCAGGGAAGGTGACTCGGAAGCGCAGAGAGGTTTTATCGATATTACACCGAAAAAAAATCGATTGTATTTCCTTTTGCGCTTGCCCCCGGTATATCCTTTGCCCTTACATAGAACATTGTGTATACGGCACGGTGATAGACTGGTCAGACATAAAAACAGGAGATAAATACTATGCATAAAACAAAAGAAGAAGGCAAACGGATCAAGCAGCCGCGTTCGGCCGAATATGCCCGGCGGCATAAGCTTCGACGGGGACGCTATGCCCGTAAACCGGGTGAGATTCCAAAGGAAGGCTGGCGCGATATAGCCCTGCGGGTCAAGGATCAGATCGGCCTGGATAATGTCAGCCTGGTGGCCGCGGGTGTTGCCTTCTATGCGTTTCTGGCGATTTTTCCGGCCATAATCGCAACCATCATGATTTACGGTCTGATGGTCGATCCGCAGACGGTGCAGAGCCATCTTCAGGCCATGACCGGTATTCTTCCCGATCAGGTCAGTCAGCTGCTCAACCAGCAGCTCAGCTCCATTGCCGGCCAGTCCTCCGGAGCGCTGGGATGGGGGGTGGCCATAAGTATCCTGGTGGCTCTGTGGAGTGCCAATAAGGGAATGAAGGGGCTTTTTCAGGGGATCAACATCGCCTATGATGAGCAGGACAGTCGGGGCTTTATCAAACAGAATGCGATCACCCTGCTGTTTACGCTTGGGGCTATCGTGCTGGTGATTGTCAGCGCCGCGCTTGTGGTTGCCATGCCGGTGCTGCTGGGGAATCTGGGGCTGCCGCCGGTGTTGCAGACCGTAGCCAGATGGGCCCGATGGCCGGTGCTGGGGCTGATGGTGATAGTGGGGCTGGCTCTTGTTTATCGCTACGCTCCCGATCGGGAAAACGCCCGATGGAACTGGGTCAGCTGGGGTGCGGCGGTGGCAACGGTTCTGTGGCTTATCGGATCGTGGGCATTTTCATTTTATGTCAATAATTTCGGCAGCTATAATCAGACCTACGGATCTTTGGCTGCAGTGGTCATACTGATGCTATGGTTGATGCTTTCCTCCTTTTCAATCCTTCTGGGCGCAGAGATAAATTCCGAGATGGAGGGGCAGACCAAAGCTGATACCACTACCGGAGCCGAGCGTCCCATGGGCGAGCGCGGCGCTTATCACGCCGATACCACCGGGGAGCAGCCGTAATCGGCTGCCCCACTCCCCGTCCTTTTCTCATTTCCATTCTAACAATGTAAATCTTGAAAATACCCGGCGTATGCCCAAATATTTAAAACGATTCAAATCACTTTAAACGGCAACGGAATCCGGCACATCGTTTGGACTAAACAATAGTTATACAGTCGATGCCTTATACCGAGACAGTCGAATCGAGGGGGCGCAATGCCGTTTTGCTTTAAGCTTTACCCGTGAGAAACGCACCCCTTCCAAACCTTCCCCTTGGCAAGGGGAAGGCTTTAACGCGTTGTTAATCTTAGTGTTAGCTCCTCCCCCTTACCAAGGGGGAGGCCGGGAGGGGGTGCCTTTGACCCGATGGGTCACAATGTCAAGCTAAATGCAACGGCATCGGGGAGTGGAAGTGCGTCTGGCACATTCTCGATTCCCTGCCTCTATCTACGAAAGGAGCGACCTATGAAATCGATGTTATATACACTGTCGGCAGTAACTGCCGCTTTTATGGTGCTGATCGGGTGTGATACGGCAAATGTCGCCAACGGTGGAAGGGATGGTACCGTTCAGGTCTCCAGTGACACTGTGGTGGATATAGATACCATCATCCAGTACGACACCACAATACAGCGCGACACCATGATTCGAGATACCGTCCTGGAGCGTGAGTTTCGGCGGGGATCCGAGCAGATGGAGGGCACCGATACTCTCAGCGGTACCGAAAGAAACGGCGGAGAGGATACGGTGGGAAATGAGACCATGGATAGAGATACGGCCGCGCAGGACACGACAGTAGAGGACACGATGCCAACCGATACCGCCGGGTTTGACGATACGGCGGCAGAGGCCGATACCCTGTTTGAATAAATCATCACCTGTAAAACAGCGCATGTGCATTTGGCCGGTTGGAATAAAGACCGGCCGTCAGGAAAGGAGGAAAAAAATGACCCAACCTATATATAACCAAAAAACCGCCGAGGAGGTGGAACGCAAAAACGAGGAGCTACAGCTGCGGGAGCAGACCGAGAAGACCAGAGAAAAGACAGGCGAGGCGGTGGATGCCGCGGGGCAGCAGATCAAACAGTCCTCCCGGGATGCGGGCAGGCAGGCCGAGCAGGCGGTGGATGAGCGCAAAAACCAGCTCTCATCCAGTATTGAGGATATCGGAAACGCTATAGATGTTGCCGCCGATCGGCTTTACGAGAAAAATCATCGCGATCTCGCCGATTACGGACGAAAGCTGTCCAGAGGACTCCATGATGCATCACATGCACTGTCGAGCCGCTCGCCCGGTGAGCTTTTGCAGGATACATCAGATCTGGCCCGCAGAAACCCGGGGATCGTCATAGGCGGTATGTTTACCCTGGGGCTTGCGGCATCTCGTTTCTTCAAGGCATCTCAACCACCCGCGCAGCGGTAAAGGAGGCGTACAATGGCAACCACGACCGAAAAGCAAAGACCATCCGTCGAGGAGATGGAGTATCGGCAGTATGAGGATTATAAGGCGCGGAGAGACGGACACACGATTGGTGGGCTGATTCGGGAGCTTCGCGACGATTTGACCGCCCTGGTGCGCCAGGAGGTTGAGCTAAGCAAGCACGAAATGAAGGAGAAGACCTCGCGGCTGAGCCGCAATCTGATATTGCTGCTTGTGGGAAGCGTTATCGCCTTTTTGGGCATAATATACGCGGTGACCGCTCTGAATCAGGCGGTTACGGACTGGCTGATTATCGGAGGACTGGCCGCGGCGACGGTTGTGTGGCTGGCCCCGCTTATAGTCGGTGCCGGTGTGCTGATCATCGGAGGGCTGCTGCTTCTCAAGGCGATGCGAGGGTTTAGTCATACGCGCCTGAGTCTCGATCATACCATGCATAGCGTTAAGGAGGATGTACAATGGGCACAAAGAAAGAGACACTAAACTATAAGAATCAGAGTGCTCCGGCTGATCAATCAACGGCGCCTCCCTATCCCAAAAAGATACCTGTAAAGGATATCGAAAAAGATGTCGACTACACACGCTCGCACATGGATCAGGTGATCGATGAGCTGGCGGATCGTCTAAATCCGCGGCAGCTTGTCAATGAGGTGCTGGATATTATCACCGGCACCCCCCATTCACCCGAAGCGCGGCGGGCAACCGGTGCGACCAGAGATGCCGCGGCGTCAATCGGTGATCGGATCCGTCACGATCCGCTGCCTTTTGCCATGATCGGTGCGGGTCTGGCATGGCTTGCCGCAGGCTCCCGGTCGCACAGAGAGTCGCGTCCCTACGTTCACGAACGAGGCGCAATCTCCGACTCACTTGAGCAGGACAGCGACTACAGGCGACTCAAGGGGCAGCTTCAGCAGGAGCAGCGCGGAGAGTTGACACCGCAGGAAGTAAGAATGCAGCAAGAGGAGAAGGCGACTGAGAAGGTCGGTGCCGCAGCATCATCGGCGGCGCAATCGGCCCGGCAGGGCTACAACCGTTCGAGTGATTCGATTGTCCGTGCCGTCAAGGATAACCCCCTTGCCGCATCGGCGGTGGCCCTTGGGGCGGGCGCTCTGATGGGTTTTCTGATGCCGCATACGCGCACCGAGGACCAGTACCTTCACGGCCCGGCTCAAAAGAGCCGTGAGGCGGCGGCCGATAAGGCGGCTGAGACGGCAGAGTCGGCAAGGCGCACCGTCCAAAAGGGAGTCGCCGCTGCCGGTGAACAGGCACGCGAGCAGGGAGTCGCTCCCGAGCAGCTTGCCGAGCAGGCGCGCAGGCGAAGCGAGGGCCAACCCGCATCACCGCAGGGAGACTCTCCGGTGGAAAAGGCGGAGCGGATAGTCAAATCCGGCACCGATGCCGCGAAAAAACAGGCCGATAAGGAGCGGGGGACCAACGAGTAGTTGGAGCAATGGAGGCGAATTCGGCACCCTGATGCCGGGAGCAAAATCAAAACGCGGCCTGAAAGGGAGCCGCACTCCCCTTTCAGGCCCTTCAGGGCGCCAAGCCTCTTTCCTCATGGCTCGATTTTTGCCTCACCTTCACCGCATCCAATCTTTTATATTGTTTTTCTGCTGGATAAGCTTCTTCACCGCACAGTTTATCTTTTGAATGTACTTTTACTGACGATCTCTCCGGGTTGGGGGATCGGACGTTTGAAAAGGATTTTTGCCGAATGAAACGATATGTCGGATCATAGCAATAGGGGCTTCTGCAGGAGGGCAGGGCGCGTTCAAGACAATCATCGAGACGCGGACTTCCACAAAAGATGCCGCTGTGGTGCTTGTGCAGCATCTTTTGCCCGATCACCAAATTCTGCTCCCCGATCTGCTTTCGACCACCCGGCCCGACCTGGTGATCGAAAGAGGTGCGGGAGATCGAGCCGGTGGGGGGACGGGACGGTGCGCATTATCCCGAGACATAGAGGCGCGCCGACAGGTCGACTCGATGAGAAAGCGTTGTCTGGGGAATATTTGAGAATGCAAATAACGTTTGCTAAGTTAACATAAGGTTTTTTGTAATGAGAGATCTTCTTCCTTTTACGTTGGATTCAAACCGCTACGCGCTTGATGCCGGGTGTGTCAAGGGGGTTGAGCCGGCGGTGGAGATAACACCGCTTCCCAAGGCGCCGGATGTGATTCCGGGTATCATCGATGTGCACGGGACGATTGTTCCGTTGTTTGACACTCGCAAACGGTTTCGTCTGCCTCCCAAAAAGCTTTCCGTGTCGGATGTGTTTATCCTTGCGATGTGCAGGAGCCGCACCGTCGCGCTGATCACCGATTCGGTCGAGCCGGTCACCCCGTACCCTCAACAGATCATCGAACGTCCCGAATCCGTTCCGGGGCTGGAGTATGTGAGAGGAATAGTCAAACTGCCCGAGGGGATTATATTTATACACGACCTGGAAACATTTCTGTCGCTGGAAGAAGAAAAGCAGCTGGGAGAAGCGATGGGGGATTTGTGAATATGAATTATGAATCATAATCGATTAATTTAGTGATGCAAGACAACAGAATCAAACATCAACTGCTGACTCGTGTGCGGGAAGAGATTTGCTCTTCCATGGGGCTTGATCTGTCCGGGACCGATGATCAGCATCTGGAGAAAAAGATTGCGGCCGCGTGCGGTCAGCTGGGGCACCGGTCGTATGATGAGTGTCTGCGCCGTTTTGCGGATGGGCATCTGAATAAAAATGAAATAGAAGTTCTCGCCGCGCATCTGACAATCGGCGAAACCTACTTTTTCCGGGACGGAAAACTGATGAACGCTCTGAGGACAGAAGTTTTCCCGGAGATTATTCATCAGCGGGAAAACACCACCCGTACCATTAGAATCTGGAGCGCGGGATGTTGTACGGGAGAGGAGCCGTATACGGTGGCAATGCTGCTTATGTCACTGATACCGGATTGGAAGACGTGGCGTATAACCATTCTCGCTACCGACATAAACACCGCCTTTCTGGCAAAGGCGGTTCGTGGCATATACAGTAGATGGTCTTTTCGTGAGACTCCCGGCTGGGCAAAGACCCGATATTTCAAGCAGGTTGACAATAACTTTTACCGGATCGATCCGGATGTGCAGAGTATGGTGAAATTTTCGTATTTGAATCTGGCGGAAAACGTGTTCCCATCGGTGCAGAACAACACCAATGCCATGGACCTGATTTTCTGCCGCAATGTTTTGATGTACTTTTCCGATGATGTGCAGTCGCAGGTGGTGATTCGACTCCACCACTCACTTGTCGATGGGGGAAAGCTTATGGTCAGCCCCGCGGAAGCATCAATACACCGATTCGCCCGTTTCGAAAAGAAGTATTATGAGGGCGTAACGATTTACGCAAAATCATCGGGCAAGGAAAAACAGAAGAATGCACCCGCTTATCCACCACCGCATTCGGTTGAATCATTCTCGAAACAGATGTACACGGAACTGTATCCAAAAAGGCAAAAAGCGCCATTGGTGGATCGAGTCGAAAAAACAAAGGAGGAAAAGAAGCATTGGAAGAATCAAGCCAAACCACTGCTGCCGCGAAATGCTGAGCCGGAACAAACGATGCCCCCAGCCCGGCGCAAGGGGGGGTACAATCATGCGGAATTCCTTTATAGACAGGGAAACTACCAGGCTGCAATCGATGAACTGATGCTTTGTGAGATGGGGGTGCGGACTCTCTCGCTTATCACTCACGCCTATGCAAACACCGGAGATTTCGCTACAGCCTATACGTGGAGTAAAAAGCTGATAGAGGCGGACAGGCTTATTGCCGACAGTCATTATCTTCAGGCAATTATCCTCCTTGAGCTTCACCGCGAGCAGGATGCTGCCCACGCGCTTCGGCGCACAACCTATCTTGATCCGGAATTTGTCATGGCTTACTTTACCTATGGTGCAACACTGAAGAAGCTGGGAAGACACAATGATGCTTTCATGGCATTCAACAACTGTAAGCGGCTTTTAAAGCATATGCACTGCGATACCGAAGTGCCTCAGTCGGATGGTATTCCGGCGGGCAGGTTGTTGGAGATGATTGAAATGATAAACCGGGAGGAAAATGGTGGCGCATAACGACAGTTCCCCGCGCTACGATGCGCCGCGGGGAAAAAATGACGATACCCCAAATGCGATACATGCCGCCTGGGAGCCCACGCAAGATGTAGAGCGTAAGATTCTTCGGGACCGCTCACGAAAGCTTGCTGAAAAGCCGCCGCACAAAGCGGCAGATGAGCAATTATTGGAGTTGCTCGTCTTTAGACTGTCCGGCGAGCTTTATGGACTGGAGACATCATATATAAGGGAGGTGTTCTTTCTCAGAGACTATACGCCGCTGCCGTTCACGCCGGCATGGCTTGTGGGGATCTGTTCGATACGCGGCCGTTTCGTCTCGATCACCGATATTCGGGGAATTCTTGGTTTGCAGATTGAGGGCATCGGAGAATTCAACAAGGTGATTCTGATTCATTCGCAAATGATGGGATTTGGCATTATCTCGGACGAGGTGGTTGGCATCGAGAAAGTGCCTGAGAGCGATCTGCAGAAAGAATTTCACCTTCCCGGAGAACGAGCGGAGAACTATATCGCCGGTGTCACTTCATCCCGGCTTATCGTACTTGACTGTAAGAAATTGCTGACAGATGAAAATTTAATTGTCGGGGCGGATTGAACCGGACGCGACACATATAAAGGAAAAACGACAGGAAGGATGAAATCGTATGAAACTATCATTGCGTATGAAACTGCTGACAGCATTCAGTGTAGTACTGCTTGCGCTGCTTATAATCACCATAATCGCTTTTAACACCATAACCCAAACGCAAACGGTGCTGAACGATACGTTCAGAAATGATTTCCGGCCCTTTCAGGAAATTGTGGGTGCACAGGAGTCGTTTTATCATTGGGTGCGCAGAGTAGATCATATGCTGGAGGCAGAAAACCCGGAGGAATATTTTCAATACCAGCGTCGGGCAGAGCAGTTTCGTGAGGATATATTGGAGCAGGTGCGGGGGGGGGTATCCGGCAAGCTTACCGCGCAGGGGCAAACTATCTTGGATCGTATTCAGGAGGATATGGATGCAGCTGTACAGATAGTGCAGACTATCAATGCCGCCGCTCGTCAGGATAATTTACAAAGCACAGTTGAACGTCTCGAGCCTCAGCTTGAAGCGCTGATTCCACAACTGGAAACAAGCATGCACGAATTTTTGGTCTTGCAGGAACAGCAGTTCCGTGAAAAGATAACCGTAACCAATCGGGATGTGACGCGCACCATCACTATAGCAGGCATACTGGTTTTGCTTATTTTCCTGGGGACCATCATTGCAATGTTTACTATTTACCGCGACCTGAGCAGTATTCTCACAAAGGTTCGTAAATCCACCGATGAGCTTGCGGGTTCGACCAACCAGATTGCCGCAACCACCGCCCAGCTGACAATAAACGCCTCGGAGACCGCAACGGCAATCACCGAGGTGACCTCCACGGTGGAAGAGACCCGCCAGACGGCGCGCTTATCAAACGATAAAGCCAGGCATGTGTCAGACAGCGCCCAAAAAATTTCTCACGTATCTCAGAACGGACGCCGGAGTGTCTCGCAGACAATCGATGCGATCAAGGCGATACGTAACGAGATGAATCAGGTCGCCCAGAGTATCATGCGTCTGAGTGAACAGACACAGTCAGTCGGACAGATTATCGGCTCAGTCAACGAACTGGCTGAGGCGACCAATATCCTTTCTGTAAACACTTCAATCGAAGCCGCACGTGCGGGAGAGCATGGAAAAGGATTCACCGTTATTGCGCAAGAGATTCGCAGCCTGGCCGAACGAAGCAAACAGGCGACCGGCAGAATACGCGAGATACTCACCGATATACAGAAAGCAAGCAGCTCGACGGTTCTTCTGACGGAGCAGGCCGATAAAAAAGTGGAAAACGGCGTGGAGCTGTCCGCCCAGGCGGGAGATGCGATCGAGGTTCTGTCCGGCAGCGTCAATGAGTCTGCGCAGGCTGCCACTCAGATCGCCGCATCAAGCTCACAGCAGCTTGCCGGTATGGATCAGATCGCCGAGGCGATGAGTAGCATCAATGAGGCAAGTAATCAGAATGCAACCAGTCTCCGGCAGCTCGAGAATGGCATGCGCAACCTTGACAGACTTAGTGAAAGCCTTAAAGAACTGATCGTGGTGCTGTAACATGCCGAACAACAACGACGACATGATGGGCAAGCTGTTTGAGATCTTCAAAACAGAGGTCGAGGAGCATCTGGGTGCGATCTCCAGAGGGCTTCTTCGGCTGGAAAAGCAGCCACCCGATTCGGCCGATCTTCTGGAGCAGCTTTTCCGGGAAGCGCATACGTTAAAGGGTGCCGCACGGTCAATCAATCAAATGGATGTCGAATCGTTAGCGGCATCTCTGGAGAATGCATTTGCCGTCTGGAAAAAAACCGACTTTCAGCCGGGGCGGGAGATATTCGGTCTGTTTTATAAAGCACTGGATCTGATCGATGCATTGTTGGCGGGGAGGCAGCGGTATGAGGATATACGCGCGGTCACCGATCAGCTCGATGCCGTGGAATTTCGCTTCGACAAGCAACCCGGGGCTGGTGAAGAGAAAAGTCAAGGAGAGACAAAAACAGAGAAAGAGGCAGAGGGGAAAAAACCGGAGAAGCCGACGATTTCAGAAACAGCCGCCGGTGCTGAAATGGAGCCTTATACAGCAGAGCAAAGCGCCGCCGTCAAAGAACCGGCATATGAGGCGCTGGATCACGGATATGCCCAGGGGAGGGATTTTCTTACGGGCATGGTAAAGGTACATGCCGAACAGGTTAACGAGTTGATGGGCGAAGCCGAGGAGATGATCGCGGAGAAGGCGTATATCGAAGAGAACCTTGGGGTGATCGGCGAATTGCTGCAACGGCTCAACTCGATACAAAAGGATATCGCTCTATTCAACGGGCAAACAGCCTCCCCGAATGCGGTTAACGGAGGTGTTGGGACAGGCATAGCATCCGGCGCTATTCCGACTGCCGGCATATCGAAGGATTTCGCGGGTGGAAACGTAAACAGTGGACGGGAAGAACTGGTTGACGCGATGAGCCTGCGCATCGGGAGTGTGCATGATCAGCTGACGCAAAGGCTGGATTCGGTGAATCAGCACTTCGGATCATTAAGCGCGATGATTCAGCGCCATTTGGATACGGTGAGGCAGACCGGTATGGAGCCGTTTTCCACACTGGCCGATACTTTGCGGCACATGGCACGAAGTCTAGCGGGCGATCAGGGAAAACTAATCGATGTGGAAATCAGTGGCGAAGATATTGAACTGGACAGAAGAATCCTTCAGGAGCTTCGCACACCACTGCTTCACCTGATAAGAAATGCGATAGATCATGGTATAGAGACGCCCGATCGGCGCGAGTCGTCAGGAAAACGGGGCGAGGGACACCTGAAGGTTCGACTCAGTGCGCTTGACAACGGGCGGTTCAGCCTTGTTGTGGAGGATGACGGTGCGGGAATCGACCCCCAGGCGATAAAGCATATGGCGGTGAAACGAAGTGTTGTATCCGCCGAGAAAGCCGAGACGATGGGTAAGGGGGAAGCACTGGATCTGGTTTTCAGCTCCGGATTTTCCACTCGTGCCGATGTGAGTGCGTTGTCCGGCAGAGGGCTGGGGCTTGCGATCGTACGGGAGAGCATTCGTAAGTTGGCCGGTCAGGTGCGGGTAGAAAGTATACCCGGCAAATGCACACGTTTTACCATGCAGCTGCCGTCATCGGTATACGCACTCAGAGGTATTCTCATTGAAGTCGGTGACCGGGAGTTTATTCTTCCGACGACATTTGTCGATCGTGTGGAGCGGATATGGGTCGATACAATAAAGACAGTCGAGGGTAAAAAAACCATATCTTCCAAAGGAGAAACTGTTGCCCTTGTCGAGCTGGCATCTGTGCTGGGTACCGGCATGCGTAATCGTGACATGCCGGTCATGCCGGTCATAGTCATCAGTTTTGCGGGCAACAAGCTTGCTTTTTCGGTCGACCGAATCATCGAAGAGAGTGACTATGTGGTAAAGCCGCTTGGCCCGCAGCTGGCCCGTGTGCGCATGATCACCGGTGCGGTGGTTTCCGGAAGCGGACACAGCATTCCTGTGCTCAATATCACCGACATGCTTCTGACCGAGCGTCTGCAGCTGTCATCTGTGAAAAGAGATTATGCGCTGGAGCAGGAGCCCCAAAAGCACAAAGTGGTGCTGGTCGTAGAGGATTCGGTAACATCGCGCACCCTTTTAAAAGCGGTCCTCCAGTCGACAGGTTACACCGTCAAGACCGCCGTGGACGGCGCGGATGCATACGCGATGTTGAAAAGTGAATCGGTGGATGTGGTGGTATCAGACATCGACATGCCCAGGATGAATGGTCTGGAGCTGACCCGAAAAATACGAGGAGATAAAGATTTGGTAAACCTGCCGGTCGTTCTGGTCTCGGCCCTTGACACCAGACAGGATCAGGAGGCGGGAATCGAGGCGGGAGCCGATGCTTATATCGTAAAGAGTCGGTTTGATAACGCCGATCTGATCAATACGGTGAAGAGACTTGTTTGAGAAATTATGAATCAGAAAACAGAACTTGGGATCGGAGAATAAAAAATTCGTATCTGTTTCGAATCAAACCGGGGCGTTTACATTTGTCATCCTCGCGAACACGAGAGGATACCGTTTTGAACAGATACGAACGAGAAAACGTACGAGAGGCTTCCGGGGGGAGGCAATGCCGTTGCTTTAAGGTTGACTTTAGCGATTCTCCAGGGCAAATACACCCCCTCCCGGCCTCCCCCTTGGTAAGGGGGAGGAGCTAACACTTAGATTAACAACGCTTTAAAGCCTTCTTCTTACCAAGGGGAAGGTTTGGAAGGGGTGCGTTTCTCAGGAGTCAAGCTTAACACAACGGCATTGCGGGGGGGGAGGTTGCAAAGTTTTATTGTTACAGTGTTACAATGTACACACTTCCTCAATCTCTCATTTTCTTAATTTCTCATTGAGCTGTCATGTTTTGTTATGAGAAAGTAACGCTATGATAAAATTATTGATTGTCGAAGATGAACAATACATGCGCAATTATCTGAGAGGCCTGTTTGAGGCTGAAGAGGATATCTACGTCGCAGACGTTGTGGGAATTGATGATGCGGTGGAAAGTGTTATACGAAAAAAGCCCGATGTGCTGCTTCTGGATACCACTACGGATACGGATAAATGCATGGAAATTATCAAATATCTGATGGAGGAGATGGCTTTGCCTATCGTTGCCTTGACAGGCGATCAGGAATCGGTCGGTTCCGGCAACAATAGCGTTGCACTGCAATCGGGAGCTGTCGCGGAGGTGAAAAAACCATCGGAAAAGGATCTGCTCGAATCGGATGATAC
Organism: uncultured Fibrobacterota bacterium; assembly: GCA_964586285.1. Taxonomy (GTDB): domain Bacteria; phylum Fibrobacterota; class Chitinivibrionia; order Chitinivibrionales; family CAYFVL01; genus CAZPHU01. The sequence goes on from CAZPHU010000033.1 coordinate 29,477, forward strand.
CGCTAAGCAGGTTGTATATGTCACAAGGACAATGGCGGAAGTGAAAGTGGTGACGCATCGCAGGCAGAGAAAAATGAATGCCGCCACACGCATGGCACCGACGACACTTGGTACGCCGGTCGTGGCAATCGGTGCGTCGACCGGAGGTCCTCCGATTCTGCAGGTACTTCTGTCAAAAATTCCAAAGAACTTACGCGCCGCGGTTCTGATCGTTCAGCATATCAGCCCGGGATTTATTGACGCTCTGAAAGGATGGCTCGAGCGAACATCGAATATGCCGGTATATATGGCGCAGCATGGCATGGATATAAAAACAGGATGCGTGTATATCGCTCCGGATAACTATCACATGGCTGTGAACAGGGACGGAAAAATCGTGTTGGATAATGCTCCGCCGGAAAACCATGTCAAACCGTCCATTGCATTTCTGTTCAGATCGCTGGCCCGATACAATGCCCGTAAGTCAATATGTATTCTTCTCAGCGGCATGGGCAGAGATGGTGCCAAAGAAATGCTTGATATCAAACAGGCGGGGGGCTTGACAATTGTACAGGACAAGGAATCATCGGTCGTATACGGCATGCCCGGCGGTGCTATTGAGCTGGATGCCGCCATGTATGTGATGGATCCGGTGCGAATAGCCCAGTCGCTGGAAAGTTTTGTTGAATCGATGGAAAAGAAGTGGAAAGCCGGTCAATGACATGGTTTTTGCTGGGGTTGGGGGCGGCCGCGTCTCTTATGCGACGCTCTATAGCAGGCTCAATTGCGGGGATTACGGTTGCCGGCCTCGTTCTCCCGCAAGAGGCATGGGTCGGGAATCCATCTGTTTTGCCTGGTAAAGATGAACAATGGATACCGTGTCAACTACGGCATAACAGTCGAGGCTTTTGTGTTAAAACCGTAACGGCAACAGCTAAGCATAAACTGTTGTCATCCCCGCCCGTGCGGGAAAAGAATCAAACGAAGAGATAATCGGGCTTATAACCTGAAACTCATATCAACACCCCATTCAGATTTTTAGCTAAAAAACAAAAATGGAGAACAGATGAACCAGGACAGTAGTGGACAGGCGCGGTCAATTTTAATTGTCGAAGACAGTCCGACTCAGCGAGAACGGTTGAAGTTGCTTCTTCAGGGGAAAAACTACACCGTGCGTACCGCTGGAAATGGGAGTGAGGCGCTGGACAAAGCACGAGAACAGCGACCGGAAGTGGTCGTCAGTGATGTTATGATGCCGGTGATGAGCGGGTATGATCTGTGCCGGACCATCAAGAATGACCCCGAACTCAAGGATATTACAGTTGTGCTGCTTACGGCTCTTTCCGATCCGCAGGATGTCATAAACGGACTTACCAGCGGTGCCGATAACTTTATCACCAAACCGTACAGTGATTCGTTTCTTCTGTCGAGAATAGAGTATATCTTCGTAAACAAAAGCATCAAACACGCCCGCATGAGTGATTTAGGTGTCGAAATCATTTTCGGCGGCAAAAAACATCTGATCAATTCAAACCGTCTGCAGATAATCGATCTGCTGCTTTCAACCTACGAAAATGCCATTCAGAAGAACCATGAGCTTGACAGTGCAAATCGGGAGCTGGCCAAAACAAAGCAGGATTTGCAATCGCTCAACCAGCGACTGCAATCTCAGACAGATCAGCTTCAATCCATTTTGGAAAGTACATCGGACGGCGTTCTGGTGATTTCTTCCGAGGGTAAACCAATCATCATGAATCCTGCGGCCCGTGTGATGACCGGAATTGAAGATTTGGCTGCTGTTGAAGATCTTGAAGCTCACTCGCATAAGCGAATGCTTTTTGATGAAAGTGACCAACCGGTGCCCTTTGAACAATGGCCTCATCTAAAAGCTTTACGCGGCGAGGAGTTTACCGGTCTTCAGTACCGTACCGAAATTGTCGGACAGGAAATCTCGAGATTTCTTGAATTCAGCTCATCACTTCTTCGCAATGCACAGGGAGAAATCTCATCGGTGGTCATTACCGCACACGACATAACACAACAGAAACAACATGAACTTCACCTCAAAGAGGCGAAACGGCTTGCCGAGCAACGTGCGGATGAACTTGACGTATCAAACAAGGAGCTGGAATCCTTCTCCTATTCACTGTCTCACGATCTTCGCTCGCCGCTTAATTCAATGAAGATGTTTGCCGATTTTCTGAAAGATGAATATAGAGAAAAACTGGGCGATGATGGGCAACAATATCTCGATCATATTATTCTGAATACCGACAAAATGAATGCTTTGATTGATGACATGTTGAGCCTTGCCAAAATATCCCGACAGGAGATGGTGTATAAAGAATTGGATTTGCGGGATATCGCGGAGGCTATAATATTGGAGCTGCAGCATTCTGAACCGCAGCGTAAGATAGAAATACATGTAGCCGAGAATCTGAAAGCCTACGGTGATGAAGGACTGGCACGAATCGCGTTGAGAAACCTTCTGGGTAATGCATGGAAATATACAGGTAAAACGGAGAACCCTCGAATAGAGTTTGGCACAAAGCAGTTTTGTGATGAAACCGTTTATTATGTACAGGACAATGGCGCCGGTTTTCCCATGGAGAAGGCAAAGGATGTATTCAAGCCTTTTCAGCGGGTTCACCCCGACAGAGAATTTACGGGCACCGGCATCGGCCTGGCGATCGTAGAGCGAGTGGTGGCCCGTCACGGCGGCAGAACATGGGCGGAAGGTGAAGTAGGAAAAGGAGCGACCTTTTATTTTACACTGGCAAGAGGGGAATATTTAGGGGATTCCTGATTCCTGATTCAAAAATCACACGAGCAAAGGCATTCATGATTCTTTCACTCCCCTGAGGGATGAAAACGGTACCTTTTCGGCATAATTAATGATGTCTTCGAGGATAAACAGTCTGACCTCTCCTCGAAGCTTCTGGAGCGTTATTCGCTTGTCTTCAGGGTGACAAACGAAATTGTCCGGGATTGGGATCTGACCTACGACACTTTGGAATGGAGTGAAGCGGTGGAGCAGGTGTTAAAATGCCCCGAACCGATATGTCTCCGACCATCCATAGTCGCAGGCTGTATAACCATCCCGATGATCAAGAGTGTGTGGATTCAAACAGAAAGAAAATGCGGAGTAGAGCCGATGAGCAGAATTTTGATTGTAGAAGATAGCGAGGATATGCGTCTGGTATACAGACGTCTGTTTCGCAAAGAAGAGGGGTTCGAATTTGCGGATGCCGAGAAGGGAGAATCAGCCTGGGAGATGCTTCCCACATTCAAACCGGACCTTCTTATCATAGACATATCGCTCCCGGGTATAAGCGGGCTGGATCTGGTAAGAAAAGTGCGGGATGCCTATCCGTTGGTCAAGATCCTGGTGGTCACCGCCCATGAGCGGGAGCGCTACTACGATGAAGCAATCCGCGCGGGGGCCGACGATCTGGTCACCAAAAATATCGGCAAGGGCCTGGTTCCCAAGTGCAAGGAAATGCTTCATATTTATCAGGAATCATAAATCATGATTCCTGATTCATGCTTGCTCTCTTAAGTAGTTGCGAAGTTTCTCAAGATTTTTCAGGCTGTTTACATTAAACAGTTTGGCGTCCTTAAACCCATTTACCCGGGCAAGCCCCGACAATACACGCCCGGCTCCGATCTCCACTACTACGTCGAATTTCAGGCCCAGGGCGGTCTGCAAACACTCTCTGAAAAACACCGGCTTTGTCAGCTGCCAGGTGATCAGGTGTTTGATCCTTTGGGGATCATCCTCGGTTTTAGCCGTAGCATTGAAAATCATAGGGGTGGACGGTTTCTTAAACACAATCGGCTCTACCCACTTCTCGAAAATTTCCCGAGACTTATTCATATAGGGGCTGTGCCAGGGACCGGCTACAGCAAGTTTTTTGCATTTGCCCCCGTTTTGCCTAACCCTGTGAGCCAATTCACCAAGAAGCTGCTCATCTCCGGACACCACCACCTGCCGGGGAGCATTGTCGTTTGCCATCACCACCCGATCTCCGGCCTTTATTTCATCCAAAAGACTCCGCACATAATCGTAGCTCAGAAACAAAACTGCCATCATTGCTCCCGGACTCCTCGCGGCAGTCTCATCCATAAGCCTGCCTCGCTCGGCAGCCATGGCAATCACCTGCTTGTCACTGACGATTCCAGCTGCCGAAAGTGCAGTTACCTCACCCAGCGAATGCCCGAGCATCATCTCACCCCTGATTGCGTCTCCTTCCAGACGCCTGAGATATCCCAAAGATACCGCCGAGAGAAGCGGTTGAAGGAAACGGGCGTGCATCAGTTTCCGCTCCGGCCCGTTAAGGCAGATTTCCTTTAAATCCTCCCCCACCAGTTCACTGCCGTAATCCACCAGAGAACGAAAATAATCATCATCAAGGAACAGATCCCGTCCCATTCCGATTTCCTGCGAACCCTGCCCGGGAAATAAAAAAAGTTTTTTAATCATGAAGTCGTGATATGCCTTACCTGTACATTTTAGAAGATAAAGGCCCAAAGCGGGCCGGAAATTACCGCAAACACGAAGGGTGTCGTAAAAAAGGTTAAAATATACATATTAGCCGCATTTTCTTTAAACCTGATCTGTTCGATTCTCTCGCGGCGATTTGCTCTATGCCTTGGAGCGAAAGATTTTGAGCAATCTTGGAAATACCGCAGCGGGTATTCCACGCAATTGTTTCAAACCTTCCGCCTGCAATTAACGCGAGACAAACGCACCCCCCTTGGTCCCCCCTTAGTAAGGGGGGAAAGAACGCATCCGTTG
>CAZPHU010000034.1:0-3237 GCA_964586285.1 uncultured Fibrobacterota bacterium
CATCAGTTTGCGCAAGCGGTCAAGCGGATTGCCCGTCCCCTGCTCCTGAATTTGCCCCGATATGGTGTAGGAGTTATCCCTGGCCCGAAACAACAGAAACGGATCGGCTCCTATAAAAGAATATCGAGCGACTGTATCGCCGCCCGAAACGCTTTCGAGAAGGAAACTGTACTTCCTGTCACTAAAGAGCTTAAGCCACACGGATACCGGAGTCTCGGTATCCGCAAGTATGGTGTTGCAGACCGGTATAACCGTTGCCTTACCGGCATGCTCCTTGACCTGTTCAAAACTGGGTGTAATCACATCACTATCCTTTTAGAGTCGAAAGGCTTTTTCGAAGTTTCTCCAGATTCAACACGATACCGTCATACTTCTCACGCTCTTTCTGAACGACGTCTTGCGGTGCCCGCCTGACAAAGTTCTCGTTCTCAAGACGTTTTTGGGTTCCCTGAGCCATTTTTTCCAGGTGTGAAATTTCCTTGGTCAGACGTTCTATCTCCACCTCTTTGTCAATAAGACCTTGCAGCTCGATAAATACCTGATGGCCCCTGACAACCGCCTGTCCGGCAAATCCCGGTTTTTCGGCCTTGGTGTCAACGGTAGTCTTTGTCAGCCTGGCAAACAAATTGATCAAAGGAATTTGACCTCTAAGCCATGATGAGCTTTCTTCGTCTGAGGGTATAATTATGGCTGTGCCTTTTTTGTCGGGCGGAACGTTGTTTTCGGACCTTATTATTCTCAGGGAGGTGATTATCTCCTGGAGAGCCTCAAAGCGGCTCTCTATCTCGGTGTCAATCCATGCGGGTTGTGATTCGGGATACTCGGACAGCATAATGAATTCATTATCTATCAGCTGCGGATAGGTAACCTTCTCCCTGAGTTGCGACCAGATTTCATCCGTAATAAAAGGCATCACGGGATGAAGCAGTTTCAGGATAGAGCCAAGAACGTATGTGCACATCTTGAGTGCGGTACTCCTAAGCTGCGGGTTTTCTTGCTGGTAGAAGTCGGGCTTTTTGGCCTCAACATACCAGTCACAGAAATCTCCCCAGGTAAAATCATAAAGTATATGGCAAGCCTCGTTGAGTCGAAAACCGTTTACTGCTTCACAGACCGCCGCGGATGTATGCATCAGGCGGCTTAAAATCCACCTGTCTTCGGATTTCAGCTCTTCGGTCGCCGGCAGTGATGTAAACGTCATGTGTTCGGTTATGTTGCCAAGCAGAAAGCGCGAGGCGTTCCAAAGCTTATTTGCAAAGTTACGTCCGATATCAAACGTATCCTTGCTCAAATAAACATCCGCGCCCTGAGAAGTAATCATGATCAGCGAAAACCGCAAAGCATCGGCACCGTAGACCGAAATGATTTCCAACGGATCAAGCGCATTACCCAGAGACTTGCTCATTTTCCGTCCCGTTTTGTCACGAACCGTTCCGTGAAGAACAATGTCGGTAAACGGAAGCTTATCGGTGAAATAAAGACCGGCCATCAACATTCGGGCTACCCAGAAAAACAGTATCTCGGGGGCTGTAACCAGAGTGTCCGTCGGATAGAACTTCTTTAATTCCGGGGTCTGCTGAGGCCAGCCCATGGTCGAAAACGGCCACAGCCACGAGGAAAACCAGGTGTCGAGAACATCCTCATCCTGGCGCAGGTTTGTTGATTGACACTTGGTGCAGGTTTTGGGTTCATGCTCCGCTACGATCATCTCGTTGCAGTCGCCACAGTACCATACCGGTATACGATGCCCCCACCAGATCTGGCGCGAAATGCACCAGTCACGTATGTTTTCCATCCATTCGATGTATGTCTTTCGCCATCGGTGCGGATGGAAACTGATTTGATTATCATATGCAGCCTTGAGGGCTTTTTCCGCCAGCGGTTTCATGCGAACAAACCACTGATCCGAATAGAAGGGCTCGACAACGGTATGGCACCTGTAGCAGTGACCCACCGCATGATTATGCTCTTCGATTTTCTCTAAAAGCCCGGCGCTTTTCATATCCTCCACAACAACCTTACGGGCCGCGAAACGATCTATGCCCCGGTATTTTTCGGGTATCGGACCGCACATATGCCCAGTTTCATCCATGACGACGATAGGCTCCATCTCGTGGCGTAACCCCATCTGAAAGTCGTTGGGATCGTGGGCGGGGGTAACCTTTACCGCACCGGTTCCAAATTCCTTGCTGACAAAATCGTCCGTTATAAGAGGTATATCCCGCTCCACCAGAGGAAGACGTATGGTCTTGCCGATCAAATCGGTGTATCGCTCATCCCTGGGATTAACCGCCACGGCAGTATCTCCAAGCATCGTTTCGGGGCGGGTAGTCGCCACTGTCAAATGTCCCGAACCGTCGGAAAACGGGTATCGGAAGTGGTAGAGCTTTCCGGCAAGATCCTGATGTTCCGCCTCTTCATCCGAAAGGGCGGTTTGACAGCGCGGACACCAGTTTATGATGTACTTACCCCGATATATAAGGCCGTCGTTAAAGAGTGTAACAAATACTTTTCGAACGGCCTTTGAAAGCCCCTCATCCATCGTAAAGCGTTCACGATCCCAGTCACAGGCGGTACCCAGCTTCTTAAGCTGACCGCTGATCGTGGCATGATACTGTTCTTTCCACTCCCAAACCTTCTCCAGAAACTTCTCTCTGCCAAGGTCGTGACGACTTACGCCTTCCTTGGCAAGCTTTCGCTCGACAACGTTCTGAGTGGCGATTCCCGCATGATCTGTTCCGGGCATCCATAACGTTTCAAACCCTCTCATTCTTTTGAAACGAATGAGAATATCCTGGATCGAATTGTTAAGGGCATGGCCCATATGAAGAATGCCGGTTACATTGGGCGGCGGAATTACAATCGAATATGTTTCTTTATCTGTGTTGGCATCTGCATGAAACAGTCGGTGCGACAACCATTTTTGGTAAATTTTTTCTTCCACCCGCGACGGGTTGTACTGTTTTCCCATTCTTACTCCCGAACGATTTCCAATCGGCTCCACTCATTTTATACGCGAAAATATTTGATGAATATACAACAAAGTCGTGATGCTTTTCGAGTTCACGGCAAAGATATACCTGCGCAGGATCTGCTTGATAAGTAGCTGCGTGGTTTCTTTCAGCAACTTTTTGGATTTTTTTGTCGGATAGAAGCGCGTTTCTTTGTCATATTGGTTATCCAGGTGATTTTTATTTCTTATCCCTTGGATTTTTGATCGTTGATTCTCCGGCTTTG
>CAZPHU010000034.1:3337-5859 GCA_964586285.1 uncultured Fibrobacterota bacterium
GACTTAGAAAATACGATTCATCAGTGCTTTCCTGCTACATATGTGGCGACTGTCGTATTTTTTTCGGGCTTTGCCGACAACCACAACTTGATTGATTGCGTGTACGCGAACTATATTAAGTCTCGTTTAACCGTCGGAGTATGCATTCATGGCCCTTTAGGGCCCGGGATACATAAGCTGTAGCCGGTATTGCCGAATCCCGGCGGTATCCGGCTTTTTTTGTGTCGGATAGTTGTTTAAAGTAGCTAAAATGACCGATTTAGATTCCAGATGCCGCAAAACCGGTTTTGGTGAACAGCTAAATACAGTAAAACCCGATCAATCCATATAAAAAACGAAAAGAAAGAAACATATCTTACCGACACCAGCCTTTCGGCAGTCTGTTTCGGCAATAATCCGGAAATACGGACGGTCACCGGTTTCTAATTTGCAGCTTATTCGTTTTCTGATCTTAAAGAAATTATGTTCTGATCGAAGACGCGATATGAGCGAATCAAATTCACCACAATGTCATGGTTTTTCCATGATCTGACCAAATTACCGATATATTTAGTTGAATGTAACCGGAAAGAGGAATGCATATCAAGGTATAGCCGGTGTATGGGACGACCTGAACGCGATAAACGGGAGAAAAGATGAAAACTAACGATTTAAAAAATGTAAAACTGCCTGATTATATCAGTGAGCTTATCGAGAAGGCTCCCAAAACAACCTGGGGGCACAGCATATATGATCTGTACGAGCTTTCGATGGGTGACGGTAAAGAGACGGTATGGAATGTAAGCTATACTCTTCCGGGTGATAAGGTAGTTACAGAGGCACAGGTTGTCAAAACCAAAAACGGAATCAGTGCCAATTACCTGGAGCCATACATGCGCAGACGTGATCCCAACTGTATGGTTGTAGCCGACGATAAGCCTTCAGATAAAGATAAATTTAATGAAAGGTTCGGCTATTCGTTCAACGATCTTCGTCAGGAAACCCTTGAGTGGCTTTCCGGGCAGGATCTCGCTTTTTTCGCATTTGAAGCCGGTCAACCGGGAATGGGTGGAGACGCTCTAGCCATTTGTCCCGCTAACGCGGGTTTCTTTGCCTTCGGATTGGGATTGTTGCAGGGGGTTGTGGACCTCAGAAAAATGGAAAGGGAGTTTGTCCCGGAAGTAATAATCTACGTGGCACCACCTTTCAGGCATACTCACTTTGACGGAAAACAGGTGGTGGTCCACAATCGTGTCGATGTTCACGAAATCTACTCCTACAATCTCTATCCCGGTCCCAGTGCGAAAAAAGGCGTATACGGGGCGTTGATCAACAAGGGAGCCAAGGAAGGGTGGATTACTGCTCACTGCTCCGCCGTGCAGGTTGTTACTCCGTATGACAATATCGTTACTTTCATGCATGAGGGAGCCAGTGGCGGCGGAAAAAGCGAGATGTTGCAGCAGCCTCACCGTATGCCCGACGGGCGTCTGCTTCTGGGAAGAAATATCATTACCCAGGAAGAGCGCTTTGTGGAAATTCCGCGAACCTGCGATCTTCATCCGGTATGTGATGATATGGGACTCTGCCACCCGGACCTGCAGGAGAAAAACGGTAAGCTGTGGATTATGGATGCAGAGGAAGCCTGGTTTGTTCGTGTCGACCATATAACCTCCTACGGCACCGATCACGACCTGGAATCACTCACCGTAGAACCTTCCGAGCCTCTGCTGTTTTTAAATATCGATGCGGTAAGCGGATCGACGGCACTGATCTGGGAACACATAAACGATGAGCCGGGTAAGCGTTGTCCCAATCCCAGGGTGATTTTGCCAAGAAAGATTGTTCCCGGAGTCGTAGACGAGAAGACCCATATCGATATTCGCAGTTTCGGAGTTCGCACTCCGCCGTGTACTAAAGAGAAACCAACATATGGAATATTCGGTTTGCTTCACGTGCTTCCGCCTGCACTTGCATGGTTGTGGCGTCTGGTAGCACCCAGAGGATATTCAAACCCAAGTATAGTTGATACAGGTGTAATGAGCAGTGAAGGGGTGGGTAGTTACTGGCCTTTTGCAACCGGCAGAAAGGTAAACCAGGCCAATCTGCTTCTGAATCAGTTTAGGGAGACCTGGAGAACCCGATACATACTTACTCCAAATCGGCATATAGGCGCGTGGAAAACCGGTTTCATGTCCGAATGGCTGGCGCGAGATTATCTGGCAAGACGTGGTCACGCAAGATTTCAAAACGATCAGCTGGAACCGGCACGATGTTCCCTGCTCGGTTATGCACTTCACAGCATGCGTATAGAAGGAACGATTATTCCGCCAAGCTTTCTGCAGGTGGATCTGCAGAATGAAGTCGGGCCGGAAGCCTACGACAAGGGCGCGACTATGCTCAGGGAATTTTTCCACGCACAAGTGAGACAGTATCTGGAACCCGATCTGGATCCGCTGGGTAGAGACATCATAACCTGTTGTCTTGATAATGGTTCTATAACCGACTATGAAGATCTCATTCGGAGAAATGATAATTTCGTATAA
>CAZPHU010000034.1:5959-33381 GCA_964586285.1 uncultured Fibrobacterota bacterium
TGGTTCTATAACCGACTATGAAGATCTCATTCGGAGAAATGATAATTTCGTATAATAAGTAGATTGTATAGAGGCTTGCCGAATAAAGATTGAAGCGAGTCGAAAAGCCAGGAGCTGCACGGGAGACCGATCTCGTGCAGCTATTTTTTTGATCCTTCCCCACTTCTTTTGATATCTCTTCGGTCACTAGAGGCAAGCAGTTTCTGTTGACGCAAAGTGTATTCCCGCCCTTACCGATTGCCTTCTTCCGGTAATATGAGCGCTGTTTAATCTAATTAGCCGGCCTAAAGATTGCTCATTTTTTCAAACAATTTTTCTTTTTCAGGTTACTCCTATTTAGACGGAGTAGGTTCATGCACAATTCTCGTGATTGCCTCAGAATCGGCATTTATGGCTCCTACGGCGGCTACAACCTTGGTGATGAGGCAATTTTACAGAGTATTATTGCCGATCTGCGGGCCAATGTACGTGCGCGACTGACGGTATTTACCCGCGATCCGCAGGACACTTTGCGTCGCCACAAGGTCGATCGCGCAATCCCCAGTTGGCAAATGTCGCGTGAAGAGGTGCGCCAGGAGGTAGAGCGGCTCGATTTTTTGATCCTTGGGGGCGGGGGCATTCTATACGATGCGGACGCCAGGGCATATCTGCGTGAGCCGATGATCGCTATAGAAAAAGATATACCGGTGATGGTGTATGCTGTCAGTGCCGGACCTTTGAATAACCATGCGGTTCGCCATGAAATCCTGCAGTTTCTTGAAAGGGTTACGGCGGTGACTGTTCGCGATCGCACGGCGCTGTGTCTGTTGGAGGAGCTTGGGCTCAAGCGCGAGGTGATTCTTACCGCCGATCCTGCTTTCCGATTGTTTTATGATCCGTCCCGGTATGCACTCAATCAGTCAAAGCAATCAAAGCAGGGCGATAGGATCAGAAGAATCGGAATGTCCGTACGAGAGCCGGGACCGGCAGCACCCGACATAAACGAGCACAGCTATCAACAGATGCTTGCCGACAGTGCCGACTTTATCGTAGAGAGGTTTGGCGCGGAGGTGATTTTTGTTCCAATGGAGAGAAAAAACCGCGATCTGCAACAGTCTCATGCAGTCATCAGCCGAATGCTGCGTGCCGAGTATGCATCGGTTTTTCATGATGAGCTTACTCCGGATCAGCTCCTGGGGGTAATAGGCGGATTGGATTTTTGTATAGGCATGCGCCTTCATTTTCTTCTATTTTCAGCTTTGTGTGGGGTCCCTTTCGTGGGGCTGCCGTACTCACCAAAGGTATTGGCTTTCCTGGAGGATATCGGGATGACCGAGCCGCCAATCAATATGGTAGATGCCGGGCGTCTGATTGCTCATATAGATTATGCATGGGATAACCGTCAAAAGGTTGTTGATTACATGCAATGTCATATTCCCGCACTCCGAGAACGCGCCTCCAAGAATATCCAAATAGCGATGACCATTTTACATGAAAGATACGGAACATTACCTCGGCCATAGTAAGGATTTGTATTATGCCTCCTCTTCATAAGCCGCATGCGACCCATTACGTGACACTTCCTTCAAGGCGGGCTCAGGTTGCGGGTTCGGCGGATGTTTTAGTCGTCGGAGGTGGCCCCGCCGGGCTTGGAGCCGCCATTGGAGCGGCACAGACCGGCGCCCGGGTCATTCTCGCCGAGCGCTACGGTTTTTTCGGCGGTAACTCAACCGTGGCCATGGTCGCTCCTCTGATGTCTTCCCATACCAGGTACCACAAGGTCAAAGGAAAGACCGATCCGGTTTTGTTCCCCGCCGATCACGGTGGGGGCAATCTGGTCATCGAAGGTGTCCTGGCGAAGTTTTTGGAGGCGATGATCGCCGGGGGCGGAGCCTTGCCTCCGTCCGAGCAGACCGGGTTTGTTGTGCCCTTTGATCATGAGATCATGAAACTGGTTTCACAGCAGATGCTGGATGAGGCGGGCGTTAAGTACCTTCTGCACTCTTTTGCATCCGATATCAGGTGCGATCCTCACCCGGTGGTGACCTTCGAAACCAAATCGGGCCCGATTGTGATAAACGCGCGGACAGTTGTCGATGCTACGGGGGACGGGGATATAGCGGCTTGGGCGGGGGCTCCATATGAGTGCGGCAGCAGCCCTTCTCATCCCGGTCAGCCGATGACTCTTTATTTCAGAATGGGCGATTGCAGTCTCGATGAGTTCAGGCGGTTCGTTCATGAAAACCCCGATCAGTGGAGCGGGGTTGTCGGGTTGTCCCAAAAGGTGAAGGAAGCTCGTGAAAAAGGGGAGTGGAGTATACCCCGGGATAATGTGTTGCTCTTCGGCACACCTCACGACAACGAGGTATCGGTCAACTCCACCAGAGTGCTGCGGGTGCTGGGAACAGATGTGTGGGATTTGACCCGTGCCGAATGGCACGGCAGGCAGCAGATGGCCGAAGTCGCGGCATTTCTAAAAAAGTATATCCCGGGTTTCAAAGCCGCGTATGTTGTACAAAGCGGGTCGCAGATAGGGGTGCGGGAGACCCGTAGAATCGTTGGCGATTATCAGCTGACGGCTGAGGATCTTTTTGAGCCCCGTCGATTCGACGATGTCATTGCAAGAAGTACTTATCCGATCGATATTCATAATCCTCACGGTGAAGGAACCCGGCTTGTCCATCTGCCGCCGGGAAGTGCCTACGATATTCCTCTGAGGTGTCTGCTTCCAAAAAAGCTTGACAACATCCTGGTCGCCGGTCGATGCATTTCCGGTACACATGAAGCCCATTCATCTTACAGGGTCATGCCGGTGTGTATGGCAACGGGACAGGCGGCCGGTGTTTGCGCCGCATTGGCCGCCTCGGCAAACTGCACGACCAGAGAAGTCGCGGTCGCGGACATTCAGAAAGAATTACGCAGGCAGGATGCTCATCTCGGGGACGAATAAACAGCGGTATATTTCGATTCTCATTATATAAATAAAAAAAGGGCGAGACAACGACTCACCCTTTTTTATCTATCCAAGAGTTGGTGCTAGAAGAGTATACCGACGCGGGAGGTATACATATAGGCATCCTCGTCGTCAAAGTCGTTAAAGTTGAACTTTGTGCCAAGCTCAATGTTTATTTGGGTTGTACCGAAACGGAATACCTGCGCACCAACCGAAAGACCTGCACCAAGTCCCCATTCATTGCTGTCTTGTTCGAATTCGCGCAGCAGCGACAGTCCAACCTCGCCCCCGATATACGGAGATACATCCCTGTTAAACAGGTATAGGTTACCACCGAGGTTGGCGGAGGTCAGGATGGCATTGTCAAAATCGCTTGTGGCGTCCACTATGCCCTTTAAGGCCGCATAGGGACTAAGCTCAAAGACATACCCGCCATAGACGTTATAGGCTTGACGATCCGATTGGACGTTGTTACTGAAGGTGGCAGGGCCTACACCAGCCGCACCCAAGCCCAATTCGCCGGGACGTTGTTCTGCTTCATACTGCTGAGCAAATCCAGTAGTCATTACAAGTAAAGTAATAATGACGGCTGAGAAAAACTTTTTACCAAACATGTTTTACCCCTTTCGAAAATGTCCGTCGATTAAACGCAAACATGTGAACAATGGAGGCTATTCCCTGGTTATTTATTAATGCAATCAAAGGGCCAATCGTGAAATATATGCTTGATTGCCCGATGGCGGATATTAAGCGCAAAAGGGGAAAGTTTGCCAAAAAAAAGAAGCTTGTAAATTGCCGATTGTAAATATGCGAATCAAACTGATTAAAAAGCGTTTAAGTAAACTGGGGGTTATATGAGGAAGAATCCATTAGTAGCAGCCGCGCAAGATTTAAGCCCATATTGAATGTTTCGGAGCTTGGGCTGGGAAAGCATAAAGCTTGAACAAAAAAACTCATCCGTGCGCCGGGCATTAAAAAAAGGCGAAGCATCTCAAAGCTTCGCCTTTGATCCGGTCTCCCGAAAGTATCAGTCAGGGAACAGAAAGGAAGTTAATTAATAAATGATTGCAGCCCGTTTAAGAAATCCATCGCTTCCGGTCGATATTCCTTTGCCTTGTTTGAATATGTCCAGCATAAAACCTGGACTCCGCCGTTTGCCCCGCCTACTACATAACCAAAGTAGGTAAGATCCTGCGATGCCATCTTAGCTTCCATCTCAAGAAAGTAGCCTTTGTTTGAGTCTATTGTAATATCCTTCTCACTTAAGACTTGCATCTTATCGCTGCCTCTTTGAAGGTTTTGCTTGGCAGCTTCCTTAAGCGTCTCCGAATCTATCGATCTGCCCTCGGAGAGAATGATTCCCATGATTTTGCCGTTGCTGTGCTGAAAGCTGAAATCGGCAGCGCGGGTGAGATTTCTTTCGAGAAGCTGCCATTTGGATTTCTTGAATTTAAAACGGTATTTACCTGCCGGATCTTCCACTTTGGAGCCTTCGAAGGTAGGTGTCTTTATGTCCTCGAGAGTGTTTCGCTTCGCACGTGCAACCATTTCGTGAAGACTTGCGATGCTTGAACTGAATCTGTGATGCATAATTTTTTGCATGTAACTCGAAAGACCGCTGTTTGAAGCCAGAAATTTCTTCCCCGACTCAGATTCATAGAAAGATATAACCGCCTGCATATCCTTCTCAGAAAGTGTAGTATCGAAGTAGGAAGAAAGCTGATGTTTGATCGAATCCAGTACAAAAACACTGTCCGCCCATTTGTGAAGTTCACTCTTAAACTGGGAGAAATTCGGGTTGCGTTCAATCGCATTAGTAATCAAATCTTCCTTCAATCTGCCGACGTGTTCATCCTTAAAGATTAAGGAAAGAAAACGGTCTTCTACAGATCCGGCTTGGGCGGAATTCACAGCTAGAACGCCGATCGTCAAGAACAGGGCTGTCAGTCTAAAAGACACGATAATACTCCTTTGTTAGCATGGAGAAATGCGGGTAAAATTTATTTTCTTTGGTATGCAAGCGTTTAAACAGCGGATGTAGCGTAAGTGCAAAAGTATTCGCAAACACCACCGTTTATATTTGTCGCTTTTTGTGGGTGGGCAAAAATCGTATTTAATTCATTATGGGCTTAGGAGAATCAAATGGGGGAGGATTGGTCTTAGACTCCCGCTGCCCTGCGCATCGTTTCTATCGTATCTTTATCGATTCGGTCGTCCGTCGAAACGATGCCGAAATTGTCACTTCGGTAGTCCCAGTTTGAAAACCCGATGGAATGGTTTGAAAACAGGCTGCATATATCGTGGTACCATCTGTTTCTATCCGTTGAAGGGGCGCCTGAAATACAGCCGAATTCTCCACAGTAGCAGGAGGCGTTAAACTTTTCCTGGAAATTCAGAATCGGCTGAATGATCTTTTCCAGAAAGTCGTAACCGTATGGCTTTGTCATGAATTCGTAATGAACCGGATTACTTGAGACCACCTGAAGGATAGGGTGAGTGAAAGGCCCGGGGTAGGGTACGCTGTCGCCGTTTAGATGCCGCATCTCGGGGACCCATTCGGCATTCTGATGTGTAAACAGAAACGGCTCGTATAAGTGAAAGGTGTAGATTGAAGCCGGATCCTTAACCGGCTCAAGTGTTTCAAAACTTTGTGCATGATTCCAGCGGTTTGATCCGATCATTATCCATTGTGAAGGATTCTTCGAGCGAATCTCCCCGTGAAGTTCATGGGCAAGCTCATTCCACATCCGGTCTTCCCTCGCAACCGGCTCGTTAAGAAGCTCAAAGATTACATACGGTTCTGTGATCTTTTCGGCAAGGAACCGCCAAAGCTTTCTTGCCCTCAACCTGTATGGTGAATCGGTATCCCATATTTGATTGTAGGCGAGATACTCATGCTGAAATTTATGACCGGGTAGACAATGCATGTCAAGAATCATGTTAAGCGAATATCGGTCGCACCAGGCGATCGCTTTCTCTATCCACCCAAACCCCTCCATGTTGATATGCCCCTCTGCTCCTTCATTCTCAAGCAGCGGATAATCCACAG
The DNA here is from genome assembly GCA_964586285.1 of uncultured Fibrobacterota bacterium. GTDB lineage: Bacteria > Fibrobacterota > Chitinivibrionia > Chitinivibrionales > CAYFVL01 > CAZPHU01. Next base: position 11,941 of record CAZPHU010000034.1, read on the forward strand.
GCACTCTGATGTGATCCATTCCCCAGTCTGCGATTCGCCGGACGTCGTCTTCTCCAAACCACTTTCCCATCTCCGATCTATTCAAACTGGCCTGGGAAAGCCAATGGGAGATATTGGTTCCAAAACGCAGGGATGGTATAGCCGGTTCTTTTTTCATGGGTTATTCCTGTGAGGCGACCTGACGAACTCTATGCTGTTCGGCCTGCCAGTTAATTATGTACTCGACCTCACGGGGGGCTATTCCCTCCAGAGGAATTTTTGCTAGCAATACCGCCTGAACGGCTGCTAAGGCAAGTTGTTCGCCTGAGTCCAGTTCCTGAGTCGTTTCACCCAGAATGCAGGTTCCTCTACCCTCAAGAATAATTACCCTGGGAAACATCCCGTATTGACGATGAAAATCGGTAAGTTCTCCCGTAATCTTCTCTTCCCCGTCCTCACGGCCGACAAAAACCGCTCCGGGCCCATTATGGATGATATGTGCGGGACTTAAGGCACTGGCAAAAACCTGCTGACTCTTATTACGAGGTGCGTATAAAAGCTCGGCCTCTTCCGAAAACCTGATCAGCATAGGACCAACCCGGGTGCGATGCCCCGCCTTTCGGACGGCGGAAGAAACCATTTTTTGAGTTGCTTCATCCAGCGGAGGTTGTTGATCTATCGGGTGAACCGGTCCGAAATATTCAGATAAAGTTTCTACCAACCGGTTTAAAAGCCCCAGGCTCTCATCGGTATCCTTTCCGCTGCATAAAAGCCCATGGTGTTGAAGAATAATCACCGAAGGGTTAAAGCCGTGATCCCGAAGGTATTGGTGCACATGCTCCTCAAAGGAGTAGATAAGCGGTGTGCCGGGTGCCGCGTAGGGCACCCAAAGAATTGGCTTCTGCTCCCCGCGGCTGTTGAGCTCTTTAATAATCTGCTCACCCTCCGGATGACAGCTTACGGATATCACCGGGATCGGGTTGGTGTAGATTACCAGCCGATCCAACAGCAGATGCATGGGGATTTCCATCGCCGGATGTCCCCGGGAGAAATCCGGGATGCTGCCGTCCAGAAGTTCCTGTACCGCCTTCTCCCGACGGGAGCGGGGAAGAGCACGGATGTCGTTACGATTATAAACATCCATGGCATCATCCATAGAAACCTCTATCCACCCATGATCCCGGTCCATCTGCTTGAGAGCAAATTCCCTGGCTTTTGTAAACAGAACTTTCCCACCGGAGCACTTAACGGAGACATTGCCGTAGCCGGCCTGCACCAGGCTGGTATCCTTACCTATCGCTGCGGCAATAAGTAATAATTCTTTGAGTTCATCTTTCATTTGCAGTCCTTGACGGTCATCACGACCAGGAATCTAACGCTTATGATCAACGGGAACAGATTTTATATCCCAGATTTCATCTGCATACTGACGTATGGTCCTGTCGGATGTAAACTTCCCTATGTGAGCTGCATTATAGATCGACATGCGTGTCCAGCTCTCGATGTCTTTATACGTCTCTTCGACTGTATGCTGACATTCGATATAGGATTCGAAGTCGGCCATGATCATGTATGGATCGTGATAAAGTAAGCCCTCGTAAACAGGCTTGAAAAGCTGCGGATCTTCCGGACTGAAAAATCCCTTTCCGATAAGATCGATAATTGCCCTAAGGTCTTCATTATTCTCGTAATGGACATAGGGATTATAGCCTTGCATCCTGAGGCGATCGACCTGCTCGGCATCCATGCCGAATATAAACATATTGTGTTCCCCAATTTCCTGTGCTATTTCAATATTAGCTCCATCCATCGTTCCGATAATCAATCCGCCGTTTAAGGAAAATTTCATGTTACTGGTACCTGATGCCTCCGTTCCGGCGGTCGAAATGTGCTGCGACAGATCGGTGGCCGGTATTATCTGTTCGGCAAGAGTCACCCGATAATTTGGCGTAAAGAACAATTGAAGCAAATCCCTGGTCTGCGGGTCTGAATTGATGACGTCGGCGATGTTGTTGATGAACTTGATCAGAAGTTTAGCCATGTAATAGCCGGGTGCCGCTTTTCCGCCAATCATTATGGTGCGCGGTAAAAAGCCCTCCGTCTGACCGTTTTTGATTTTTCTGTACAGGTGAATGCAGTGAAGTGCATTGAGCAGCTGTCGTTTATATTCATGTATGCGTTTGACCTGAACATCATACATCGCATCCAGGTTCAAATGAAAACCCTCATTCTTAAGCAGCTGGGAGGCAAGACGTTCCTTATTCGCTTTTTTGACCTCTCTCCACTTCTTGCGAAACTGCTCATCTTCCGCCAGCGGTACAAGCTTTTTAAGCTCGTCAAGATCCTTTACCCACTTGCTTCCGATTGAATCCGTTATCAGGGATGCCAGGTTATCATTGGCCTTATGGAGCCATCGCCGCTGCGTTATCCCATTTGTTTTGTTGTTAAATCTTTCCGGAAACATATTATAAAAGTCGCGCACAAGTCCGTCGGTAAGAAGCTTGGTGTGCAGCTGTGCCACGCCATTTATGGAGTGGCTGCCTACGATCGCAAGAAAAGCCATGCGTACCTGTGGCTCGCCACTTTCTTCAACAAGTGACATCCGTCTGAGCCTGTCGGTGTCTCCCGGATATTTAAGTGATACTTTTTTCAGAAAGCGGCTGTTTATTTCGTAAATAATTTCCATGTGCCGGGGCAGAAGCTGGGACAACAACGATACCGACCACTTCTCCAGCGCTTCGGGCATGAGAGTATGGTTGGTATAGGCAAAGGTGTTGACACAGATGTCCCAGGCCTGATCCCAGTCAAGAAAATGCTCATCAAGCAGCAGGCGCATCAGCTCGGCGATTGCGATGGCCGGGTGGGTGTCGTTGAGCTGGATCGCATTGTATTTAGGGAAGTCGGAGAAATCGTGCCCATGATGCATGAACCGTCTAATGATATCCTGCAGGGAAGCGGAAGTGAAAAAGTGTTGCTGCTTCAGACGCAGCTCTTTTCCGCTGTGATTGGAATCGTTAGGGTACAGCACCTTGGAAATATTTTCACTGACAAGCTTATCCTGACACGCGCCTATATAGTCGCCGGTATGGAAATGTTGCAGATCTATCTCGTTTGGCGAACGAGACGACCAAAGGCGAAGGGTGTTTACCGTTCCGTTCTGAAACCCGGGAATCGGTGTGTCGTAAGGAATCGCAATAACATCTTCGGTATCCACCCAGCTGACGATCAATCGTCCGGAATGATCCTTATAATACATGGTCTTGCCGTAGAATTTGACCTTGAACTGGTACTCGGGACGCTCGAATTCCCAGGGGTTGCCGAATTGAAGCCACTGTTCGGGAAGCTCGTGCTGGTTGCCGTTTATGATCTTCTGGTTGAAAATGCCGAACTCGTACCTTATCCCATAGCCAATCGCAGGCAATTCCAGTGTCGCCATCGAATCGAGAAAGCACGCGGCAAGTCGACCAAGCCCCCCGTTGCCCAGTCCTGCATCAAACTCCTGATCTTCTATGTCTTCCAGATTAAAGCCAAGCCCACCCATAGCATCACGGCAGCTGTTTTGTAATCCCAGATTGTAGATGTTGTTTCCCAGCAGACGTCCCATGAGAAACTCCAAAGACATGTAATAGACACGTTTTACATTTTTGTTATGGTAAAGCTGCTGCGTAGCGATCCAACGCTCGATCAACCTCTCACGAACGGTATAGGAAAGGCTAAGGAATTTATCATATTCGGTGAGGGTGTATTTGTCTTTGGCAATGTTGTATTCGAGATTGTTGATAAAATCTTTTCGAATATCCTCTGCTTTTAGACCCTTGTGATGAATCGGCCAGTCGGGAATACTCTTCTTGCTTTTGGACGTCGATTTAGTTTCTTTTTTGGAAGACATTGCAAAGATCCTTCTTTCGTATTGGTGCTACCTTCGTGTGGCTCAAAATACATTATTTGTGCGGGTAGATCGCAAATTACCGCTGGGGAAAAATGCCGGATTTACGAACAAATTCGCTTCCTCTGATAAAGATCATGCACTATTACGTCTGAAAGGTGAATATATGCCGGCAGAATCGACGAACTAATTATTCGATCCGGCAATCTTATTACCCATTAGCAGATGGGTGCTGCTGTCGGAAGTATTAAACCAGAAAAGTATACGATCATCATATGAGGTAAAACACTCATTCAAGGACCGTTTCGTACCGCAGGGATAAATCTCTTTAAACATCGCTTTGGCCTCGGCAAGCAGTGCTTTTTCCGCTGTAGTCATTATTGCCTTCCTCCATGTCTTCTTTGGAAGGAATTAGAAAAGCAAAGTATGGACCAAAGCGAATCGACATATATTTGCCCGCTGCGATCATAAACAGATGTTCTCCTTATCTCCAGCTGAACCAATCACATAACCGTTATTTAGGCTCTTTGGGCAAGAGTTCGGGCAGATTGTTTGTTTTCCGCAGCCGGTAAATTTTGCCTCGTCGGAATAATATTTATCACTCAAGCTCCGCAAGCCTTTTTCTCAATTCTTTAAAAAACCGCGACTCCTTCATCGTGTAACCCTCAAGATTGGCTATTTCCTGAAGGCTTTCCTCTGTTTTCACCCCTGTAAGTTGGACTCCCCAATCACCTGCCTCCTTGGCTTTCTTAAGGAACACGATGGCCTGGTCAAGATGCTGTTGGGCGCTCCAGGGAGCATAAGCCGGCTCATTTATCAATTTCTCTACGTCTTCTCTGATCGTCTGACGTACGTGTTCATTTGTTTTCAGAACATCAAACAAGCGCTGGCTTTTAACGGCGTGATAGGGCAGGCGTAAAATCTCGGATTCGGACAGTAAACCGTCCGCTTTGGCAATAGACATGAAAAGATGAGCCTCCCCCATACTCCTGTAGTGAACTACTTTATTATTATCCATGCACCGCCTCACGTTTGAAATAGGTTCAATCAGCCAAAAACAAAAATAATATTAGAAAAATACCTTCGCGGATAAAAGAATTGGTGACCTCATATGACGCAACCTATTTTATAGTAAAGCTGTTACCTACTCGCAAGTTAATCCTGGAAACAGGCTGAAAGGAATGGTTACCATGGGACTCGATCGTAATGAGATTATTCAATACGCCCGTCGGTACGTGGAAGAGCAGGATATCAACGAGTTTCCTTTTGATGGAGATCTTTTCTGTTTGTTTTCGCGCCAAATTCCCACCGACAGAGTACTTGATGAGGAAGAAGGGTGGAATTTTGGCGGGTATGGTATCACTTTGAAGTACGAAATCGATCCCGAGGCCAAACCCGCGGGCAAATGGATCTGGTTTCATTTTCTCAGCCTGGCATCATTTCCCCCTGCCCAGCAGGTTATAAAATTGCAGCCTCCGCATATCGTGAAGGGGCACTTCATGAGCCCCGATCGCCTGCTCGAAACACGTATCATGAGAATACCCTGGCAGGACGCCCTAAAGAAGGTAAGGCTTGAAGAAAGCTTTCGGTTGGAATCAAATCCCAAAACACGACACAAGAAAAATGAATCCAACCAAAGTAAAGTGCTCAAGTTTCCAAAGAAAAAGGATTAGGAGAGCAATAACGCAGTCCGGCTTTAGTCCATCTCCTCGACAGCTTCGCTGAACAAATGACGGCAATTATCCCGGTTTTCGCACAATTCCTCTTCGAACATGAGCACCTGTTTAGTCCGAGTGTCCCAGTCTTGTGTCAGAAGCTCCCGGATACGGCTTAGAGCTTCATCAAAATGGTTGCTTCTGCGAAGCAGATCTACCATCACTATCTCCTCGTCATTTTCGGTACGTGCGAAAGGCATGCTCTCCGAGCGCGCCCGCATAAATTTGTTATATGCATCAAACCGCAGCTCGATTGCCCTTTCTTTATACCGACTGTCGTCGTCACAAACCCATGCGGCGTACAGAGTGGCCCATCCGGCATCAACAATATTGTCACTGGACTGCTGAATCAATGCCCAACAAAGAAAAGACACCGCAGTGTCCGGAAGATCTTCACGCTTAAGAATAAATCGATAGTCATCGGAACGCACTATCTCGTATACTTTATCGGTGCCCTGTTTGATGTTAGGCGCGCAATAGTCGCAGTGCAGACATCGCTGTATATACATATAGATAGCCGACCTGTGAACGCTTCCGGGCCTCAAATCGAGTTCCTCCGGTTCACCGAAAGCACGTATGCCCGGTTCGACCTGACGGCTTGTTTTACCGCAGGCAAAGCACTCTTTTTTTATAAATGATACCGTAGTCACCTGTAACCATCCGTTCAGCTGTTTGTTCAAAAACCCACAAAGTGTTTCAATAGATCCCGGTCATTTTTCACCGATGGTTTCGGCTGCTTCGGGGGATCTGTCCAAAGCCATAATTATACCGTTCTCACCATCGGAGTAGTATCCCTTTCGCACGAACAGCTCGGAAAAAAAGAATTTAGCGTAAAGGGTCCGTGCAACCCTGTTACTTTCCCTTACTTCAAGGAATGCTCGCCGATAGGGAAGGTTGTTGAGAATATGCTCAACCAAAGCGTATCCGATGCCTTGTCCGCGAAAGCCGGGGGCAACCGCAAGATTGTGAATCTCAAGCTCATCGGCGGCTATCCACGCACAGATAAACCCCCGGACAACGGAACCAGCCACGGCGGTGAAAAGGTGCGAATGAGGGAGCTGAAGTTCGGAGGAAAAACGATTTGCCGACCATGGATCGGGTGAAGATAGTCGATCGATTTGAACTAAATCATCGATATCGTCTGAAACGCTCGGTCTGATTACAGTCATTTACCTGATCATGCTTCTGAATGGACGGGTAAGCAAAGGCTTTTTATCCCCTGCAAAGAATGCAAACACATCCTTTGGGGTACGGCAGGCCAGAAGTCTGTTTCGGGATTCTTCGTTGTTTAGAAGAGAGGAGATACCTGCGAGAAATTGAAGATGTGGTCCGGCCGTTCCCGCGGGTGAAAGGACCATTATGAAAATCTGACTGGGCTGCCCGTCAAGCGACTGAAAATCTATCCCTCCGCGTTTGAAACCGATTGCCACGCACATCTCTTTGACAGAGTCTGTCTTCCCGTGTGGAAGCGCTATCCCGTACTGCATTCCGGTGCTCATCGTTTTTTCTCTTTCCAGTACCGCCTCAAGAGCCTGGTTGCGGTTTCTGATCTTTTTTGTGGAGACGAGCATATCGATTAATTCATGTATGACTTCCTGCTTGGACTCTGCTTTAAGCTCCATTACAATCGTTTTTATGTCCAGCGCGTGACCGATCGTAAAACGCGTTTGCTGGTTGCCTTTAAAGAGGTCTTTCTTCATCGAAGCCGGTTTTGCGAGGTCCTTTACTTTTTCGATTACCGTGTGAAGGTCCAGCAAGGCCTCGTACATGATCGTTTTTACGAAAACGACATCCTCGGGCGCGGTCTCAAAGCGGATAGAAAGATCTTCCACATACAGTGTGATAAAAGTACTTTCCTTGCGCAGATGACAGATTTTGACATCAGCTTCCAGTACATGCACATAAAACCCTTCATTACGAAAGAAACTCAAAAGCTTTACCTCGATCAGATCCGTAAGTTCCACGGATGCGAAATCGAAACTTGTCGTCACGGTTTGCTCGGCGGCTATTTCCTTTCGGGTACCCTTACGAGGGGTCAATGAGCGACTGAGAAGTGGAGGGGCAATTATCGTAGTCACAAGGGTCATCATGATCGATACGCCGAACGTCGTTTCGTCCAAGATTCCCGAGGATAGGCCGATACCCGCGATGATCAGAGCCACTTCTCCGCGCGGTACCATTCCCAGACCGATCCGCATCGCTCCCCATATATTGAAATTGAAGAAAAGCGCGGGTATTCCACATCCTCCAACCTTTGCCAATACAGCTCCGAGCGTATACACAAGTCCGAAAGTTATCACATCCGGATCAACCAGCTCTCTGACATCAACAAGCATTCCCATGACCGTGAAAAAGACGGGAACGAAAAACACGTATAGGGGATAGAGTGTCTCCTGTATGACGTAGTTTAAATCCGTTTTAGAAAGCGTTAATCCCATCACATACGCCCCGATTATCATGGCAAGACCGGCTTTTTCAAATACTCCCGCAAGCATGAGGGCCAGCCCCAAAGACAGAATCGAGAATTCGGGGATGGAGCGAAAAGTCTTCAGAAATCCGCTTATCCTATGGGCGAATATAAAACCCAAAGCCGTAAAACCAAGCCAAACCCCCAACGCCTTGATTATTATCCCGACGATCTGCTGACTCTGTTGGGTCGTTGCTCCCTCCATGGCCACCGCACTGGCACCAAGAACTACCGCCAGAATAATGATACCCAGGACATCATCGATAACAGCCCCCGCAAGCATCGTAACTCCCGAGGGGGAATCCATCTTCCTTTTTGCAGTCAGCACGCGTACGGTTATTCCCACCGATGTGGCCGTGCTGATCACTCCCAGGAATAGTGCGCTGCTGTTGGAGATGCTGGTGTTCAAAAAGAAACCGGCAATAGCCGCTCCCACGGCGAAAGAAACCAGCACTCCCCCGATTCCGATAACCGATCCGGCTATGGAGAACCTCAAAAACATGCGAATGTCGGTTTCGAGGCCGGCGAAAAACAGCAGTATTATCGATGCTACGGTGGCTATGCCGTAGAGTTCCTGGGTGACAGGAAGGCCGCCAGGGCTGCCGTTTATAGGGAAAAAACCGTTGGGATAGCCGGGAATGGGCACCCCTCCCAGAAGATACGGCCCTATGATTATTCCCACAACCAACTCGCCGATCACCGAAGGCATGTGCATTTTTTCAAACAGTATACCCGATATTCGCGCTGCAAATAAGATGACACCGATTTGAAGAACCAGATCGGACATTATATGAACTATACTCTGTCCGCCGTTTCCATCGTGTCCGTTGCTTGCATATGCCGCGGCCGAGCAAGCAGCGATCGTGGCAAGGGCTGCCGGCAGGCCTTTGAATTTCGGAAGAAACGAAGACTTTTGCATAGGGTCCCCGGGGAAAAAAATCTTCTGTAAATCAAAGGAAGATAATTTCTGCGCGTCTTAAATCGAAGCCTGACTGCCTTCTATCCTCAAAAAAATGATCACCGGGGGCGGGAAGCCGGCAGACAGGAATGGTAGGGAAATGTTGAGACTGATTTTTTTCAGCTCTCGGACAGACAGAGCGAAAGAAGCTCATCGGGGGTCTGAACAAGGAAATCGGGCTTGAACTTTTCGAGCAGCTGCTTTGATCTGTACCCCCAGGACACCGCGGCAACCGGTATCCCCGCTTTCTTGCTGTCGGTTATATCCCTCGTATCATCACCGATGTAGAGCATTCGCGACGGATCGAGCTTCCACTTACGACCGATCGATTTGAGTCGCCTGTATTTTGAGCCCACTATGGAGGAGGTCGCAATGAAATCAAACCAGTCCATGTCGTGTTCGAGAAGAAATTCCCGAACCGTTCTTTTGGAGTTTGTAGTGAGTATCCCTAGAGGGATATCTCTGTCGTTTAGCTGGGAGATGGTTGCCCGGATACCTTGGAAGGGGTAGATGGATGCCATTTGCCTGTACATTTCTTTCCGGGCGCCGCGAAGAAATAACGGAAGCAGCAATAAGGGAATACCCAGTCGATGTATCATCTCGGCGGGAGTTTCCTCTCTCATGTGAGATTCGGTATTTTTTTCACTGTGCTTGAACAGGTACCGACTTGAGAGACGGTTAAGGATCGCAATGCCCATACTGAACGTATCCGCGATTGTCCCGTCAAAGTCAAATATCAGAAGTTTATATCTCATCATAAATCGGCAGGCATATAGTTTAACTACTTGCCCAAATCAAGTTTCTTTTCGGCTTCGGCCAATGATTCGGCTAATTCGGCCTTGTATTTTACCGTTCCCAGTGCGGCCCGTGCAAATTGGGCAATTCCCGATCGAGAACCGCCGGTGATCCGAAACACTCGGCCGACCCTTTTGTGTTCAATATACTGCATTACACGTTTTACATCGCTAATGGCTTTCGGAGGTCCCATCTGAAACTGTGAAATATCGTTCAGGATATCGAACCCCGGCTTCAATTTTTCGATCTCCGAAACCACCATGGCCTTAAGTGCCTGTGCTTCATGTATACTAATGACACCTTTCAGAACAGTAAACAACCGATTCTTGTTCGAATCGCTCCAGACCTTGTACATACGAACTCCTTATGCCCGTGGGAACGCTGCCGGGTGGTGGATATGTTAACAGCCGCTTAATCTGCGGAGACGGTATTATCTTTTACATTAAAAGCGGGGCTAGTGTCAACAGTTTCCATTGGTGTCGGGCTCTGCATCTGAACAAACAGGAGTCCGACTCCGATGAGCATTATTCCCATCCACTGCAAAACATTCAAAGGACGATTGAAAACGATACTGGATACGAACTGAAGAATAAAAAACGAACCGCCTATACACATGGCATATATAATGTTCGGATTGGCATGTTTAAGCGCCATGGTCAGACAGATCGGACTGCCGAATCCGATGACATTTCCCAGGAGAAATATGAAAATCATCCGAGAGCCGGTTTGCTGGGAAGCGAACCGAAGGCAAACATATGCGCCGGTCTGTGAGACGGCAAATCCGAGCGCATAGAGAATTGTAGTAGCATCGAGCATACGATCTCCAGAGCAGTTAAAACGATTAGCTAAAATGAGGGTTGATTATAGAGTTTTTGCCTGTTTAAGATTTCGGCAGTGGTTCCGGAAGCAATTTTCGCATCTTGTGTTTGTGTTGCTGAGTCCGCATCATCAACCGAATCGGATTCACAGTTTTGTGTGGACAGGTAGTTTTCGTCTAAAGATGTAAGCCATTTATGTGCCTTATCTGTGATGTCGCACAACCTGTTGCCCTCCATACGTGCGCCGATATCCTCCAAAAGATGAATGGAATCGGGAAGAGAGGAAAGATCGTTATAGGCGAGGTTAAGGTCTTTTAGCGTATACAGGTAATCAAACTTCTGAGGCAGGGCGAGAAGTTTATTGCTTTGGATATGCAATTTCTGGAGGCCTGGCAGGTGTATGATCGAGTCGGGAAGCATCTGAATTTGGTTGTCATTCAGAATAAGGGTTTGAAGAGACGAAAGATGGTGGAACGAGGTGGGAAGGCTCTCTAATGCATTGTTGGAGAGATTTATGTAGCGGATGTCCTTTAAACCGGTTAAGGAGCCGGGCAAAGCCCTCAGAGAATTTTCCGATAAATCCATCTCCCTCAGAGCATTTAGAGTCCCGAACTCAGAGGGCAGCGAATCGATTGAGTTTTGGGAGAGCTTAAGAATCTTAAGCTCTTTCAAGGCGCCTATGGCGGAGGGTAAAGTTCTGAGCATGTTAACGGAACAATCCAGATACTTTAGTCTGGACAATGTGCCGATTGTTTGCGGAAGTTCGGAAAATCTGTTTGCGGCTAATGACAGATTAACCAGATCGGTCATTTCTCCAAACGAGCCCGGTAGAGAAATCAAATTGTTGTTATGCAAGTATACCGATTTAAGCCCCAGCTGCGCAAAAGAGGCCGGAAGGGAATCAAGCTCATTTGAGTGAATCTCAAGAGAATCCAGCATCCAAAGGTTGCCAAACGAGTTGGGAAGTGTTGTAAGCAGGTTATTGTTTATCGTAAACAACTCAAGCTTTCCGAGATCTCCAAACCTTTCGGGAAGGGCGCGAATCTTATTCACATGCATTTGCAGGGTTTTTAAATTTTGGAGTTTGGTGATAGAAGGGGGCAGGTCTTCTATGATGTTGAACTCTATCGCAAGAAACTCGAGCGACGAGCAGTTGCCGATGTTTTGGGGTAAGGCTTTAAGATTATTTGAATGGGCGTATAGCGCTTTAAGATCCGCGAGATTTCCGATGGTATCGGGCAGGTCGGAAATCTGGTTGTTACCCAGGTTCAGGGATCTTAGCTTTGAGAGGGCTCCAATCGCCTGAGGAATAGACTTTAGACGGTTATTTTGCAGGTGGAGCACCTCGATGGATTGAAGCAGGCCGATTTGCTCCGGAACAAAGGCCAGGTTCAGCTCATCCAGAAAAAGCCCTGTAACCTCGCCGCTTACACTGGCGATAACCTCCTTAACGCCAACATCGCTGCATCCGTTCGTGTCGAGAATGGCTCTTACTACCTTGTACTCATCATTGTTGATACCGGCCGAAGAGTCAAAGGGCTCAACTGTTTTATACTCTTCGCTGCAATTAAAAAAGAAAAGTGCGCATGCGCACAGCCATATCACTCGAATTCTCATATATTTTCCCTTCCGAAATACCGCTACAGACAAAAAAATACGTACAGGCTCGAAAAGATGTTAAGCGTTAAGGTGCCGAAAAGATATAAAAAATCTAATCCCAGGGCATTTCGGGCAATTTTTTAAGTAACCGAGCGTAACGATCGGCATCGAAGGTGCGCTTGTTTTTCATCATCTCCAGGGATTCGGTTGCCAGAACGGTTGCGATAATACGTTTGGCATCACTCTCATCATAGCCCATTTTTTTCAATCTGTCGCATGTTTCACGAACAATCGGCGGGTTATTTTCGTTTATTTGAATCTGGACGGTCTCAATAAAGGCTTCACCCAAAAAATCATTTCTCTCTTCCATCATTTACATCCCTGGTCGGCGTTAAATCTGTCTGAAGGTTTTTTTATCTTTCAATGGAGTGCTTGAGTCTTTTGTCCATTTTTGCTACTCACTGATGGAACACTCTAAAATACCACATTTGATGCTGGTCTGTAAATAACCGGCAAGTATTGGATATGTTTGGCAGGGTTGTTGCACAATTTAGCTGTAAGTGTATGTGTTTTTAGAACGAGAGGGAGTTTGTTTCATGCAACAGCTTGAGCGCGAGATTCTTGACGAATCCGTTGATCTGGAGTTTACGATTTCTTTGCTGTATTTCCTTTTTTCCCAGACTTTTCCTCAGGCAAGTCTGTTTTGGGGGAGGTTGTGGATAGAGGAGCAGGATCACGCCAACCTTCTCAAGGACTGCTGTGAGAAGCTTGACCGCAGTGATGTGGATACAAGCGAAATTGTCTGGCCCGAGCTGGAGAAGGTAAGGGCAATCGATCATCGAATTCGTGAACTTATCGTTCAGTATGAAGAAGATCCGCCGCCTCTGTCGGAAGCATTCAGTACTGCACTACAAATAGAGCAGGCCGCGGAGGAGTATCAAATTCGCGTATCGGAAAACGCCGCCGACGATTCTTCGGAGGCTGCAGAGATTGTCAGAAAGCTAAACTCCGATGAAAAAAATCATGCCCGCCGCATAAACGAGTATATGGAAATCTCAGGCATGGAAAAACACTAAAGCCCCGGGTTAAGGCATCACATTTACCTGTGTTTGTCACGACTGCGTCTGTAACCATTCGGCAGCGCCGTAATACACAGCACTCGTGACGGCATAAGCAGGTTTGCAATAAATTTCCGTAAGGTTTGTCTGCTTGACATGCCTCCCTTCTGTTTTTGCCCAGGCAGGGAATTTGGGATCACCCCTTTCTGTATGTGCTGAAAAATGCCTGCTCGCATGTTGAGCTTGGGAAAAAGAGCGAAACAAATTTGAAAAACAGGGCTAACCGACACCTGTCGTACATTCGACTTTCCTGGTTTGACGCATTGTATGCGAGAAAAAGCAAAAACTGTATGCCGGGTCGCACGAAAGCCCTGCTTTGGGAAAGGGTACTTACGATCAGGAATGAAAAAAGCCTCGTAGAAAACGAGGCTCTCGCGTGTGTAATTGTGAGTGTGTGTGTGTGTGTGAGTGTTGTGTATGATGGTGTGAATGAATTTTAGAATAGTCCCAGCGAAACACCAAGATTAAGCGTAAGATAGGTGACGGTTTCATCATCGTCGAAATATACGTTTACAAGCGGAGATGCTTCTATTGCGAAGAAGTCCGCAAGATTCATCGAAAGCCCACCACCTGCCACAAGCCCGAAACGCACCTTCTGATCATCTCCGAATATCTCCTCCTGGGCCACTTCCTCCAACTCGACCGTTATTTCATCGTTTATTATATAGAGTCCGGGACCGGCCTGCGCGAAAATGTTTATGGAGTTTTCCATCGCGGTGGTCAAGCGGATCATCGGTACAATACTGAAAATCGAGGCTTCACCCTCGACGTTTCCGGCGGTCAACGTGTCGAGAAGGTCTCCGAAAGTCTCTTCATCCGGACGCCATCGGTTGTAGGCAATCCTTCCGCCAAGCCAGAAGTATTCGTTGTTTTCCACCCAGACATCCGCCCCTACAACCCATCCCCAGTCGTACTGATCGTAATCGTCACCAACCGTCTTGGATGCACCGCCTTCTACTCCAAACCAGACTTTGGAGAAAGAGGGCGTCGAAATAACCAACACCATCAGGAAAAGCTGCACCAGCTTGCGAATACGCATAGATACCTCCTATTAAGGGGTTAGAATTTTGGTTGAGTCTAGTGTTGACCTCCTGGTTTATTTATAGCCGCAATACATATGCCTGTTTTGTTCCCTTCCGTTAAGCGCTTGAGCCTCCAGTAACCCTATGCCGACGCCCCGATGCTTTTCTCTTTTTTCTCAAAACTTCCCGATTTTAATAAATCCCTCTATCCAATCTAAAACCTGTACCTACACTTCCCTTGCGGCCCTTCCCGCATTCCCTAAAACATAAGAGATTCAGCAATCCTGAAAAATGTCTCCCAGGGTATTTCACCAGGCTGACTCACTTCTTTGCACTCGATGGGTTGCGCGACTCATCCGCTCAGAACCCCTCGGTCCAGGTTTTACTTGATCAGGCATTATTATTGCTTAAAAACTAACCCGGCCCTGGTCTTAAATCACCCTTTTCCGACCGGGGCAGGAGGGCTTATTGGTTACATAGACTATCTAAGCTTATCTTAGATAGTAAAAAACGAACGGTAAAGTTATGCTGTAAAGTTGTCGTAGGAACGAGGCTCCATTGCATGAGGTGATATATTACATTAAATGAGAGATTCACTTCCCGCGACAAGTGCGATCCTGTTGACATAAAGAATTCGGCAATCCAGGAAATCCCCCGGAGGGTATCACTGATTGCCACAGAAATTTTGTTTTAAAATTGCGCCTCATGCGCCCGGAGCCGCTCAACTCAGGTTTTATTTGGAGAAGGGGTACTCTCCTGTAAAATACAAAACAACCAGTGGGGATTATTTAATCCAACATGCAAACTAAAACTATTCAGGACCATATTTCTGAGCTGCATACAGGCGGCACCAAAACCGCTCTGATAGATTTTGGTGACACCAATGCCTTCCGGGTCGACTATGCTTCTCTTGCCCAAAGGGTTACCCAACTGGCCGAGGTGCTTTATTCCAAAGGCTACGGTCCGGGAAAAAGAATTCTTGTCATGAGTAAACCCAAAATCTGCTCGGTAACTCTGGTTCTGGCGGTCCTTCGGTGCGGCGCGGAGCTGGTGCCGGTCGACACGCAAATCGACAAAGATGATCTGGAGCATATCCTCAACGACTGTCGCCCGGCTCTTATGTGCTTATCGGGTGAGGTGATCGACAAATATAAAACAGTCCGGAAACGCTCCACCTCGATACAGGAAATAACCGACAATGAAGAGAGTTTATACGGTTTTGGTAAAGGTGAGAAGAAAAAAAAATCCCTACCGGCCGTAAAAATGGAAGATACCGCTATTCTTTTTTACACCTCGGGAACAACGGGGCCGCCTAAGGGTGTTCCTCTGTCGCATGCAAACATCGTTTTCCAATTTGGTGCGATTCGGGAAAGAAAGCTCATAGGGGATAAGGACAACGTCTTGCTTCCCCTGCCTCTGCATCATGTCTATCCTTTAGTCATAGGGGTTTTGGTTCCGCTTGTGATGAGGTCAACCATTGTTTTGCCTCGTTCGATCACCGGTCCGGATATCGTAAGGGCGGTGCATGATGCCAAAGCTACCGCGATCATCGGGGTTCCCCGTCTTTACGCGGCATTGCACGATGCTCTTATGCAGCGTATACGTTCGGGGCCGTGGCCGCTTTCTGTTGTGAAACGATCGCTTCCGCGGCTTAGCAGTCTGGCGCGAAGGACTCTGGGTCTTTCCATAGGCAAGGTTCTGTTGCGACCGGTACACAAGCAGTTTGGATCTCAACTGAGGCTTCTGGCATCGGGGGGCTCGGCTCTGGAGCCCTCGCTTTATCATTCCCTGGAGGCTCTGGGGTGGAGTGTGGCAATCGGCTACGGCCTAACCGAAACCTCGCCTCTTATTACCATAAACGGACCCGGAGAAGGTAAAGCCGCATCCGCCGGCAGGCCCTTATCGGGTCTGGATGTTCGCATAGAGGGGGCAAAGGAGGCGCAAAGCGGGGTCGGTGAAGTTTGTGTGCGGGGACCCAACGTGTTTGGCGGCTATCTGAATATGCCACAAAAGACTGATGAATCATTTACAAAGGACGGTTATTTTAAAACCGGAGATCTGGGAAGCATCTCCTCGGAGGGCTACCTTTTTCTTCACGGCAGGGCTTCCTTGATGATTGTCACCGAAAGTGGTGAGAATATTCAGCCCGAGGATGTTGAGCGGGTTTATGCCCGGAATAAATTCATCAAAGAGGCAGCAATTTTGCAGAAAAACCGGAAGCTGGTGGGAATCTTTGTACCGGATATCAAAGAAGTTGAGGGCAAACGATTTTCCATAGAGGAGGCGATAAGAATAGGAGTTGAGGAGCAATCGGCTAAACTTGCCGGATTCAAGCGGGTTAACGATTACGTGATATCCCGCGCTCAGCTTCCCCGCACTCGTCTGGGTAAACTTCGCCGGCATCTACTCGAGCCTCTGTTCGACGACATCCAAAGGGGTGAGGGCAAAGCTCGCGGCAAAAAACCGATCTCCATCGATCAGATGTCCCAATCGGATCGGGAACTCGTGTCCGATCCAAATGCAAAGGCCGTATGGCGCTGGATGAGCCGCAGGTACGGGGACAGAGATCTTTCCCCGGACAGCTCTCCTCAACTGGATCTGGGGATAGATTCGCTGGGATGGATGGAGATAACCATGAGTATCAGGCAGGTGGCCGGGGTCGATCTGGATGAACAGACGGTGGGTTCGATCAAATCGGTAAGGGATCTGCTGCAGGCCGTGGCCGGCCGCTCGGGAATGCCTGTGCAACAAAAGGATGTGGATATTTTCAAGAATCCGGAAAGCTTTATTCGCCCCGAGCACCGCGAGTGGCTGGAAAAGTACGGCTCGCTGCGTCGAATCTGTGCCTCTCTGCTTCACACATTGGTTTGGGCAGTGGCTCGAATCTACTGGCGTGTCTATGCAACCGGGGCGGACAAGATACCCTGGGACAGGCAGTTGATCCTGCTGCCAAACCATGTAAGCTACATAGATCCTTTCATGTTGGCATCGGTGCTTCCCGCCACACTTCTTCGCAATACCTGGTGGGCCGGCTACGCCGGAATCGCCTATGCTAATGCGCTGACCCGTTTCGTGAGCAGAACCGCCAAGGCGATTCCGATCGAACAGGGACAATCCGCCCTGGGCGAACTGGCCTTTGCCGCATCCATTCTGAATCGAGGAAAGAACCTGGTCTGGTTTCCCCAAGGGCGCCGTGCCGCCTCGGGCAGTATTCACAAGATCCAGCCGGGTATCGGTATTTTGCTGGAACACTATAAAGACCTTACGGTTGTTCCCGTGTGTATCAGGGGCACTTTCCAATCACTGCCCGTGGGAAGGTTTTTTCCACATCCCACTAAAGTACTAATCCATTTCGGAAAGCCGCTTACCGTAGAGCATCTGATCCAAAGCGGGCAAGGTAAAGAGATGCGCGACAGGATAGTAGCGGGGGTAAAATCGATTTTGGAAAAATCCTGCCAATAAAAACAACACCTTTCTGAGCTGATTATCTGCCTTTACATATTTGGGCTATTTTTTTGCATTTTAAGGTATTACCTTCAGCTTGCCGGACTATGTTTTCTTTGCTGGAACTTATCTGCGATAAAATCTCACTAATCAAGCAAACGTTTCCGGAATTTGTAAAATGGAATATTTATGAGAAAATTTGGTTTTCTGCTTTTCGTCTCCTTATTTGCTCTGGCCCCCTCTGCTCAGATCGATTCCGGTCTGACCGACTCTGCTCAGGGCCGCGGCACAAGCTCCGATTGTTCGCCCAGCGTAAGTGTATTTGAAGCAGGATCACGTCCCCACATTTTCTGTCTTAACGAGTATACTCCCGATGAAGGATATTGCAAGGATCTTGAGTTGGTGTTTCTTAGCTGCGGGATGGGTGTGCGTTTTCATTGCAATGAAAACGGGCAATGGTCGTTTGAGGGGACCGGATACCGCAATAAAGAAATGTTTATACCGATAAATGTTGAAGTCACCAAAGATCAACAGGGCCGGATGCTTAAAACGGCGGTATTTGTCGGCGTTGACGCCGATTCCATGGACATAAATATTTTGCCGAAGTTTTCCGGAGACCGGATAATCAGAAAAGACAGCCTAAACGATCTGGAGTACGATTTAAAACATAAGACCTACGTTTGCCTCGATAAACCCGAGTATAAGGTAATAACCGATCGCAAATTCACCTATCCCATGGGATATATGCGCAGGGAACCAAAACTCAGCTATCCTGAGTTGTACTGGTTTCAACATGGGCCGGGTATAGAAATGCCGGTCTCGGCTTCGGTGCGCGAGCGTGGGGAATTGATGTTTTTGTATCAGGTGCTTAACCCTCCCGATTTGGAATACAGTGACATGGAGGATGAGATCAGGGCGGAGGCTCGGCAAAACAGATTGCTTAACAAGCGCTGGCAGAAGGAGAAGATAGAGGAAGATCAGGTCCAAAGGGAGAATAAAAAATCATGGATGCGCAAGAAAAAGAAAGAGAAGAAAGATAGGTGGCTGAAATTTAAGCCGCTGAGGTAGCCTTTATTTGCCCCGAAAGCAGTAGAATTGTAGTTTGGTTAAGAATTTTAGAGGACACAAAAGCAGGAGGCGCAAGGGGGGCGATCGATTTCGCGCCCCCTTCGTTTTACTGAAGCCTGGAAGGTTTTGCCCTATCTGGTGATTTTTATGAAGCTTGTTTCGTCAGGTCCGGATACTCTAAGCATGTACACACCCTTTGATATTCCTCGGGTGGAAATACGGGTGGATTTTCCGTTTGATGAAACCGCGCTTATTACCCGGCCCCGAACATCGAGCAGTTCCACGGAGTTGATATTTTCTCCGAAAACCTCCAGAGAGTTGGAAAGAAGTTTATAGCCGATTGCCCGGTTCGCCTGATTTTTAATCGCCTCTTTGGGCCTGTGAACGGGAGTCGGTTTCTTGGCCAGCACGATAGTCGTAATTTCATCGTAACAGATTTCCTCGCATGTTTCCTGCACAAAGGCGATGGTGATGATGTCCTCTGCATGGTAGATTTTCTTCTGAAACGGCTGCTCTTCAACCACGGCATTCAAGACTATCGAATCACCCTCCAGCTCGTAGGTCCCGCTCATATTGGCCGGGATTTCTTCGTAAGGGGAGTAGTTATTCATTTCAAATGAGTTGTCTTCACTAAAGGTCAAATCCGCCATCTGTCCGGTCGTACCCATTCCCATGTCCTGACATCCTAAAGCAGTACAGACGCTGACATAAACCGAGTCGTCAATCCATGTACCTATGTAGGACTGAGCCGCCGATGGAATCGTACAAACCCCAACCACAAACATCATCACCCAAACAATCCCTGGTAATTGTCTAAGCATAAGCGACCTCCCTCTGAGGGTGAATTTTTAAAAAAGGCGAACACCATATATTTAAATAGTAAATAGCACCTATAAAGGCAATGCCGGTTAAAGAAAATTCACTGAAAAAAGTAAAAAATACCGCTTTAGGCTTTATACCCTGATGGATTGGTAAGATCAGGCGGTAATATCCTCGGCGGACTTTAGAGTGAAATCGAGATGATAACCGGCGGTGGGGGCCGTCTTGGTTATTCTACGCGCGATTCTTTTTACCTGTATGATTAGCCTCTGGCGGTAATCTTGACTGTCTCTTTGCACCACGGCATGATTTTCACAGCCCAAAAGGTGAGTCTTTGAGCCGGTAACGATTATGGCCGGAAGGCTGGGATAAAGGTGCAGTAGTTTTCTGAGAAGCTGTCCCCCGTAAAGAATCGGCATATAGTAATCGGTAATGAGAAGATCGGGAGGATTGGAGCGAGCATACTCCAGCGCATCTACAGGTGAGTCGAATGCGCAAATATCGCGAAAACCGGCCAGTTCAAGGATGTTTTGGGTCTTTTTAAGCTGCACCTCTTCATCATCGACGAGAAGAATATTAAAAGGATGCATGTGCTTTCTCCTTTTTAATAGTGTGAGTCGGGTAAGCAATTATTATTCACTTTAAAATATACTCATGCTGCCGGCATAAAGCATAGCATTTTTTCCCCTGTGAATCCGTGTTCCCCCTCCGGTCCCTTAAGAAGTTCTCCCTGGTTGATTTCTTCATTTTATAATTTCGCCGGAACGTGAAAGCCTGCTAAGGCGATTTGCTTGTAGATCAGAGGTTTGAATGCATTGTTTGAAGTAAATTGTTAAAAAAATGTTAAAAATCAGACAATCACTGGTATTTATGACTTTTTTTATTGATCGGCCCGTTTTTTAATTGTAGGATGATAATCTTTTTGCATTATGCATGTAAGAAGATCTCCGTGGTTTAGCGATTATTTCGGAACGATTCGACCTTCTCCTCCGCAAATAATCGTTAATTAAGGAGAAGAAGTCCGGACAGGAATGCTTTAAGCTGCCTGAAAGTATCCGCCTGATCAAGATTTAGCGTCAGCTCTTTAAGGAAATGATGGGTTATCCCTGAAAGATATAAGCGAGTTTGTAGCCATATTAACCTTTAGAGGATGTTTATGATTTCAAGACGAATCCTGGTGATTGACGATAACCCCGGAGTGCGTGAGACAATGCGTCTTTTATTGAATGGTATAGGCATGAAAGCATATATCGCTTCAAACGGTATCGATGGTTTAGCCTTGGCATATGAGGAGGAGCCCGATCTTATTCTGCTGGACATCCTTCTTCCCGATTTCAGCGGATGGGCCGTGCTTGATCAGCTTCGTATAGATCGGCGAATGGCTCACATCCCTGTGGCCATTTTCAGCGCCCTGGTTGACTCTGAAGCCCACTACAGGGATTGCTTATCTAAAGTCGACGGATACCTTTCCAAACCTTTTACCATGCAAGAGCTTCGCGAGCTGATAATCCGAACGACCGCTAACAGGCCCAAAGTCAGTAGATCCCGAAAAAAACAGGTATTCGCGGAGATATGAGGAAAAGGCCCGGGCCCCGTGCACCTTTGTGATTCACAACCTCATCACAATTTCTTCTGAAAAGTTATTCCCACTGCGTCGATCCGGTTTTGCGGCTCTTTCAGACGGGCTAAGATCGAGTTGAAAGTGATCAAGAAGCCGGTTAGAGTTGCCGTGGGCGAATGCTTAGCCGGTAGG
>CAZPHU010000035.1:0-32770 GCA_964586285.1 uncultured Fibrobacterota bacterium
TTGGCATCGGCCACTATCTTGTCAGCTTTCTCCTGCGCCCCTGCGACGATTTTTTCGGCCTCGCTTTCGCCCTTTTCAACACCTTCCTGATACAACTTCTCAGTCAGTTCAGCGATTTTTTGGTCCATGGAGAGTCTCCCGCTAGACAAATTAGACAAAATGATAACGCGCAGTTTTCGGCGCTCGTTACTAGATTTTAACTTGGTAATATAATAACTGCATAAAAGCCGCAAAAGAAAAGATTCGGTTTGCAGCTAAAAAAATCAAAGTTTGAAAAAGATTGAGAGAGAGCGGTGGGGAGATGCAACGGCCATTTGCCGTTTATGCACCTTTCGGAACTTATTTGTGGTCCAGAAAACCGTATAGTCTATGAACCAGACCATGAGAATTGAGATTAGTGTGCTTTATCCCCAAACAGGTTCATGAATATTGTTACGGCTCTAAATCTCCAGAATGAGATTATTGTGCAACAGCAGTACAATTATGGTGGGAATCATCTCTATCCTAATTATCCGATCGGCCGGGCATCCAAGCATTCTTTTACTTTTATAAGCTTACGCAACAAGCATTAAAGCAGCCCCTCATCGATCAAAGCTTCACGGAGCATATCAAGCTCAACGTAAAGATGTATACTGCACTCTTGTATAAGCGCGATATGGTCGTTTTCGCTTTCTATGCATTGCGCAAGGGCTCCAAGCCTCATGGCCCCGATTGTGCGCGAGGCACTTTTCAACGAATGCGCATTCCTTTTTACATCTTTTTGCGACTGCTTACATCCAAACGCGATATCATCTATAAGCTTAGGTGCACTCTCGAAGAAATACCCCACAGCCTCACGATACAGATCCATATCATCGGCCAGATTACCCAACGCATACTCCATGTCCAAAACCGGTTCACTGCCGATCTGCCGGCTGTGCACATGTCCATTTTTTAAGCACATTTTTCAATTCCTCAAAGCGTATGGGTTTGCTCACGTAATCATCCATTCCCGCCGCTAAGCATTTCTCACGATCTCCCTCCAAAGCAGTTGCTGTCAGTGCAATAATCGGCACATGTGGAGTGTTATGCAGCTTACTGTAATACCTGATCTCTCTACAAGCCTCATACCCAGTCATTACCGGCATCTGTATGTCCATCAAAATCAGATCAAATTGATCGGTTCCTTTTGAGACCTCCACCAAATCCTTCCCGTTTTCAACTATTATATAATCATACCCTGCTTTTTCAAGCATTCTTCTCACGACCAAACGATTGACTTCGTTATCTTCGGCCACCAGAATCTTTCTTTTTTCCACTTTCCCGCTATCCCGATTATCTTCTTCAAAGCTCTTGTTTACTATTGAAGCCATACCTTCTACAGGCTCGCATGGCAGGCTAAAACGAAACGTTGTTCCTTTTCCTTCAACACTTTGCAGATGTATCTGGCCCCCCAACAACTCGACCAATTTCTTGGAAATAACCAGCCCTAATCCCGTACCTCTGTGTGTAGAACTGTTTCCAAGCTCACCCTGGGTAAATGACCGAAACAAAACAGCACGGGTTTGAGGCGGAATTCCCGGTCCGGTATCTTCGATTTCAAAAAGCAGCTGTTTGTCGACAATTTTCACTCGAAGACAAATTTCTCCACTGTCGGTAAACTTGAAGGCATTACCCAGGAGATTGACGCATATCTGTCGAAGGTGCGCACGGTCAATTAAACACATCCGCGGAACGTCTTTGTCTACTATTGCGCAAAAAGTTAGAGATTTTTCTTTCGATCTGTATTTGAACATATCGATCAATTCATCAACAAACTCTCGAATATCGACCGAAGAGAGCGACAGAGACATTCTGCCCGCTTCAATTTTGGAGTAGTCCAATGTGTCATTAATTATCTCAATAAGAGATTGGGCACAGGAGTGAATGATTCCTACATAATCTCTCTGCGTTTTTTCCAGATGGGATTCTTTCAGAAGGTCGGCTAAACCTATTATTCCATTTAAGGGTGTTCTCAATTCATGAGAGAGCACAGCCACAAAACGGCCCTTTGCTCTGGACGCATTCTGAGCCTTTTCTTTTTCGACTACCAGCGCACGTTCCGTTCGTCGCCTTTCCCTAATTTCCTGTATAAACTTTTTCTGATTCTCCGCGCGAGCATATTCATACGTGTATGCAATAAACGATACGAAAATAAATGAAGCGAAAAATCTGGCTGAAAATTGCCAATTTGGTGCGGCTGAAGCGGTATCGCTTAGATGAGGAATCAGAATAACGCAGGCACTTATGGCCATATATGTGGAAACTGTTACAATTCCATTACGCAACCCAAGTAAAAAGAATGCTCCTATTGGAAACACATAGCTCCACAACACTCCCGCATTTTTTACCCCTCCACTGTGCAATTGATATAAGAAAAAGGCGCCGACCAGAACTACAGTTATTAATCCCGCCCGTTTAACATTGCCTCTTTTAATCAGTAAGATCGAATTGGCCACCAGCAAAGATCCAGTGATCAGATCGACTGTTAAGAGAACCGGCTCCCTTTGAGTAAACCAAAAAGTGGTTCCGAAAATAAAAGAAAAAGCTGCTCCAATCCAATTAGAAGCAATAATCAGAAGAGCCCTTAGCCGATTCGTACTGCTGAGTCTCTCAAATAAGCGCATCTATACAGTCCCAATTTTCATTTGCCGTTTGATTTCCGTCCCAATGTTGGACCTAAACCTTTCTTTACTTGACCTGATAAAAGAGGGCCTGATTGTATCGCTGCATCGAGTATTCAACAGAATATGAAATCATCGATTCAGAGGCTCCCAGGAATAAAAAGCCTTGAGGACGCAAGCGTTGGGCAATTCTGGCCAGCACATCTCTTTTGAAGCTTTCGGAAAAGTAAATCAGGACATTTCGACAGAAAACGATATCCAGACTTCCAAGATTTGAAAAACTTTCCTGAAGGTTCGTTTTCCTGAAAGTAACAAGAGATTTGACTGAATCAGTTATAATCCACGCTTTTCCGTTTTTTTTGAAATACCTGGCTTTCATTTTTTCATCCAGTCCACGGGAAATTGCAATGGCATCATAGCTTCCCGCCTTTGCTGTCTCCAGCACAGTGGGCGAAATGTCTGTAGCGATGATCTCTACACTCGACGGGTTGAAATCCGAATGGTTACGAGCATACTCATGCACTGTCATCGCAATCGAGTATGGT
Organism: uncultured Fibrobacterota bacterium; assembly: GCA_964586285.1. GTDB lineage: Bacteria > Fibrobacterota > Chitinivibrionia > Chitinivibrionales > CAYFVL01 > CAZPHU01. The sequence continues at coordinate 3,188 of CAZPHU010000035.1, forward strand.
TCCTGACCAGTTGAACATGCCGCCGACCATACTCTCACCCGACTTTGCGCCCCCTTCTTTATCCGGTCGTGAAAATACTTCAGCAGAAACTCTTCCATCACAAGATAAGGCGACCTGTCTCTAAACCATAATGTTTCATTCGTGGTCATGCTGTCAATGACTTTATCACGCAATCTGAGTGTGCGATCAGCCCTTGCTTTATGATAAAACTCGGAATAATTCCGACACCCCTCCTCTATCATCAATGATGCCAGTCGGGTTTCAACCAGGTATTGCTTGTCCTGTCCAAGGCTTATTCCGCATTGCTCCTCGATATAGTCGCGCAATAATTTGAATTCATTTAATGCGATTCTATTTTCCATTATATCCTCAAATGCCTCTTTTCAGGCATTGCAGCACTCTTCCCCCTGTTTTAATGTTTTTTGTCGCCCAAAAATAATGTGCACTCATTTATAAGAGGGCTCCACTATAATAGAGTACCACATCTCAATCGTGTGCAGATTTCTTTTGCAATATCCTCAAGCGAAAGAGATTTGTCCGACAACCCCGCTTCGTCTATGGCTCTAGGCATGCCGTATACCACACAACTTTCTTCATTCTGCGTAAAACACAGACACCCTTTTCGTTTTAATGTGCGCATTCCATTTAAGCCGTCCGATCCCATACCGGTCAGGACCGCGGCCATTATACCTTTTGCACCATATACCGAGGCAACAGAACGGAAAAGTACGTCGACCGAGGGACGGCAGCTGTTTTCCGGCGGACCGTCGGTAATACCAATGTTTATATTCCCACCCTTCTCCCTCACCACCATATGTCTTCCCCCCGGGGCAATATAGACAGTTCCCGCCTCTACCTTTTGCCCCTCCTGAGCTTCAACCACACGCAATGAGGCTTTTCGGTCCAGACTTTCAGCCAGACTTTTTGTGAATGTCGGGGGCATATGTTGCACAAGAAGAATCGGTATCGGCAAGCTTGACGGGAGCAGTGGTATAAGTGTTTTCAGGGCCTCGGGACCACCGGTAGATACGCCTATTGTAATCACGGAAAATCTGTCGGGTACTGAATACTCTCTTTCAACTGAAACAGGATATTTTGAGACGGCTTTGGAGGTTTCTACCTTCGGTTTCGAACTGATTGTCGATCCACGTGCGTATAAACGAGTTTGAACGAGTTTTAACACAGGCGACAAATCACTGACCAGACGCTTAATATTGCTGTCATAATCGTTGCCGTCGGGCTTTCTTACGAAATCAACCGCCCCAAGTTCCAGCGCCGTAATCGTTGTCTTAGTGCTTCTGCTGCTAACACCGCTTATCATTACGACAATCGTATCGGGATAACTCTGCCTGATTTGCTTTAGGGTCTCAACACCATCCATATCAGGCATGTGTACATCTAATAGGACTAATTCTATCGGAGATTGTTTCATCTTCCGCAAGGCGATTGTACCCGAAGCGGCAGTTCCTGAGCACTCCAGCGACGGGAACTGCTTAACAACCTCCGTAAGAATTTTCCGGTAAATAACGGTGTCGTCCACCAGTAGTGTTCGAATCTTGTTCATGTATTAATTAAAATGCTGAATTTGCTATTATCGGTTATGTGAACGGCCCCCAAACTTGGGCCTCTCTCACCAGTTGAAGCTATACCATAAGTTTTTTCAATTCATTCGGTATTCAAAACAACAAGCCGCTCTATCTGTAATATATCGGTCAAAATCAAATTTAAAGCAGCAGACAGAATATCCTATTCCCCTTCATATTATCTTCATTTTATATCCATCTAATCATCAGCCAGCATTTCTTTACTTTTCAAAAGCACCAACAGATCTTTATCCATTTTAACCACACCCGAAAGGAATCTTCCGTCCACCGCACCGATATTTGCCGGAGGTCTCTCTATTTCATTCTCGTCGATTACGACCATATCTCCGATGCGATCTACCAGTAAACCAACACTTTCATCCGCTGTCAAGCATTCCCCTACACAGCCCTTTTGAGTTTCCCCAACTTCAGCATTTGTTTTCAGCACTACACACCTGGATTCCTGGGAAATTTCGCGTTTTCCCAAGCCAAGCCTTACTCCTAAATCAAGAACAGTCACTATTTGTCCTCGCAGATTAAGCAGCCCGACTACATACTCGGAAGATCTGTCGACCAGGGTAAAATCAATATTGCGGTTAATTTCACGTACAAGTAACACATCCAGGCCAAAAAGGTTTTCACCAATGTAGAATGTCGCAAATTGACGCATGGTTCACCTCCTTTCTCAAGCAGCGGAATTTCCGTATAATTCGGGTTCGACAGTTTCAAGCAAGTTCTGCAGATCCAATACTACAGTCAGTTTTTTCCTGATAATTGCTGAACCCGACACTCCGACTCCACGTATACTTTTTTTGTCAAGAATCAATTCTGTTTCTACGATATCATCTACTCGTGAAGCGACTATCCCGATAGGATGCGAAATGTTCTTGGGCACGATTATGAACATGTTTTTATCGGATATTTGCGGCGGCTGCACGGGGAGATAGTCGCTGAGGTTAAACACCTGGAGAGTAGAATTATCGTATTTTACAAACTGCTTATTACCAACAGTCTCAATCTCTTCGACGTTTCTTTTCTCTATTCTGGAGACTGCATCAAGATGAATCGCGAAATTCTGATCATCACCATTGTTAAACAGCAAAAGTGTATGCATCTGCTTTGCATCCTGCTGCTCAGCCCTCTTCTTTTCCTCCCTTATATCAGCTTCCAAATCATTGAATCTCAACTCCGCCAGATTCGCAATTCCGTTCGGATCAAGAATCATGGCTACTTTTCCGTCCCCCATAATCGTTGCGCCGGAATAAGCTTGACATCCTTTCAGATAGGTTGATAACGGTTTCACTACTATCTCCTCACTGTCAAGTACTTCTTCCACAACCAGCCCGAAAAGATTATTCTCAATCCTCAACACTACTATCTTTATCGCATTACCTACATTTTTACGCCTATCCGCTTCGCCGGTACGACGCTCTGCGAACTCAGACAGCTTACTGTTGCCTTTGGAGTCGGGCACCCCTCGACGATCCGACCATCGGGCACGCCTGTCAGGCAGTCGCTCACCGGTTTGCGGATGGATGAATGTGCGGGGTATACCCAAAACATCCTCGAGATTTACCAGCGGAAGCAGCTTGCCGCGCAGCCGTAACACTTCACTCCCCTGGATTTGTTCGACTTTGCTGGTGATGTCTTGTGCTCGGATTCGGACTATTTCTTCCAGGCTGACCTGCGGCAGAGCAAATCGTCTGTTGTTTGTGGAAACGATTAATGAAGGTATGATTGCAAGCGTCAAAGGGAGTTTCAGAACCATACGGGTGCCTTTGCCCGCGATCGATTCCAATTCAACCGTTCCGCCCAGCCGTTCAATATTTGTTTTTACCACATCCATTCCGACGCCGCGGCCGGATATATCACTTATTGATTGCGCGGTGGAGAAGCCGGGAGCAAAAATCAGATACTGCAGTTCACGATTGTTCATCAGGGATACCGATTCCTCGGTGACTATTCCCCTTTCCAGAGCTTTGGCCCTGATCTCTTGGGCATTTATTCCTTTTCCGTCGTCGCGGATCTCTATGTTGACCTTGCCCCCCTCGTGATAGGCCCGAAGTACAATTTCGCCCTGGCTGGATTTACCCGATTGAAGTCGCTTATCCGGAGATTCAATACCATGGTCCACACAGTTCCTTATAAGGTGAGTTAAAGGATCGGAAAGCATTTCAATGATCGATTTATCAAGTTCCACATCCTGACCTATCAGGGTCAGATTTATCTCCTTTTCAAGCTTTTTTGATAGATCGCGAATAACACGGGGGAATTTGCTGAATACAACCGAAATCGGCTGCATTCGCGTCTGCATAATATTTTCCTGAATGACACTTGTCACTCTATCCATATTTTGCACGATATTATTCACGCCGCCGACATCTACAAATCTAAACTGTAATGCCTCTCGTATGGTTTTTTCCACTATTTTGCGGTGTTCTTCGCAATCTTCCCCTTGATTTCCCTTACCAAGCACATCCATGATCTTTCTAATCACCAGCTCCGCCTCGGGTGCATCTATAAAGCGGCTCGAAAGCCTTTGCACCAGCTGATTCCGACTCAGCACAAGCTCGCCTGCCATATTCATAAGGTTATTCAACAGTCCGATTCTCACTCGAAGCGACTCTTCGGTACCACCGGCTTCGTTTCGCGTGGTTACACTTTTCTTTGACTGCTCCTTTTCGCCATCATCCTTATATTCACTATTCAAAGCAGCTTCGTCGATGTGATGAATTTGCTTTGAGTCAAGAGTAATACCGGTTTGGATCAGGTCGGGTTCCAAAACGGTTGCAAAGGCGATTGAGAAAATACCCGCGGCATCCGGATCGACTCTTATGCGCTCAAATTCATTCACATGCGGAACTACATCCAGTATTTCCCCAAACCGCTTCCAGGAGTCAAAATAATCAGCGGGAGATTGATTCTTATCTATACAGTCGGCTACGGCATCAAGCTCGATTTCATATATGTGTTTACCCTCTTTAAGAGCATCCTTTACAGTTGATTCGCTTAATTGGGGATGAGGTTGGGTAAATACCCTCAGGGAAGCTTTTCTTTGTTTTTCAATCACCACACCACTCTGTTCACTTAGAAAAGGATACAGCTTTTTTAATTCAGAATGAATTTCTATACCGTCCGCATTATCTATATCATCCAAAAGGACCCTTAATTTATCCATTCCCATGAACAAAGCATCTATGCATTCCGAGTTTACCTGGAGTTGTTTTTCGCGCACGCGGGACAGAACATTTTCCATCGCATGGGAAAGATCTGTAATCGATTTTATACCGAAAAACCCGAATCCCCCCTTTATGCTGTGCACCGCTCTGAAAATTCTATTTATCAGTTCATCGTCCAAATTGGACGGATGCTGTTCCAGAGTCAAAAGGTCGGGTTCAATGGATGCCAGGTGTTCCCTGGATTCAGTCACCAACTCATTGAGCATTTCCCTATCCTGTTGATTCATGAAGGGTGCCTCCTAACATGTATTTAACGGTGCTTTGTATTAGCGATAAGAGCATTCAGCCGGTACATGCAGCTGCTTTAACACTCATTTTAACATAGGCCGGGAATCCTGACAATCTCTTTTTCCCGTCCAGGGGACGGATTTTCCAGTTTCTCGAGCAGATAATTTCTTGGCAAAATTCTTTTTTACGGCTGAATAATTTGGACCAATTGCAAAAGACCGACAAATAACTATGCGAGAGGCGATATGAGGATATGAGGAATCAGCTCCAGTGTCTTTGCCCAAATATTGAGAAGAAAGGTTTATTCGATATATCGGAGTCTTAAAGATGAAAATATTATTTATGCATTATATGTATTAAGGTCGTCAGCCTCACAAATCGTGATTGATGAGCATAGTTTGGCAAGTTAGCAATCAGACAAACTTTGCATCCGACCGCCTCAAGTATGTTAATTTTCACCGATCCTCTTTATTCTAAGGAAGTTTGTCGCCCCTCTAACCGGGTTTGTACCACTTATTACAACCACCAAATCCCCCCTGTTTAGACCGTATTTGGCTTGAAGGATTATTTCGGCTTCGGTGATGAGAGTAAGGATATTCTCCTGAAAAGAAAGCATTACCGCCCTGGTATTCCAGGCCAGTGATAATTGATTCGCGACCTTCTTTGAGGGGGTGAAAGCATAAATCGGACTCTGGTTTCTTACTTTGGCCATATAATAGGATGTATCGCCGCTTGTAGTAAAAAGAACTATCGGTACTCCTCCCAGATCTCGACCAGCCCGTTCGGCTGCCTCACAAACCGCATGTGGCGGATAACGCTCCTTTATTGATAAATCTACTGCATCGTGTTGATAAAAGGTGCTTTTCTCTGTTTCACATGCAATTTGGGACATCGTATGAACGGTCTCTACGACGTATTTACCCACTGCCGTTTCACCCGACAACATAACAGCATCCGTGCCGTCCAGAATTGCATTCGCGACGTCTGTCAATTCAGCGCGGGTGGGACGGGGCGAGTTTATCATCGATTCAAGCATCTGTGTAGCTACAATTACCAGCTTGCCTCGCTGTCCAGCCTGTCGTATGAACTGCTTCTGAAGTACCGGTATTCTGAAGGGTGATGTTTCTACACCCAAGTCTCCCCGAGCAACCATGATACCCTCGCATTGCTCCAGAATTTCTTGAATATTTTCCAGAGCCTCGGGTTTCTCGATTTTTGCGATCACCTTAAATCTGTCGCTTTTTTCTCCAAGCTGCTTTTTAAGCAGTTCCAAGTCCTGACCACGACGAACAAAAGAAAGGGCAATGTAGTCAATGTCCTGCTCCAAAATAAATTCTAGATCCTCTTTATCCTTATCTGTCAGAGCAGGTACACTTAATTTGGTTCCGGGGAAATTCACACCCTTGTGCGAGCTGTAATCGCCGGTGTTCTGAACCACACATAAAACCCGTCCCTCATTTTTATTCACCTCCCGCACGCTCAGACGCACAGCCCCATCGTTGATCAGTATATCCTGTCCGGCTTCAACCTCATCAACAAGTCTTTCGTAACTTATTGATATAATCTGTTCAGAGCATAAAACCCGTAAATCCGAAACGAGTGTTACCCGGCTGCCCTTTTTTAGATTAACGGTTTGATTTTCAGCAGTTTTGCCAGTGCGGATCTTTGGTCCCTGCAAATCCGCCAATATACCAACATATGTATCTCTTCGATTAGCCTCGGAACGAATAGTGGCTATTACCTGCGCATGCAATGAATGTTTCCCGTGTGAGAAATTTAGCCTGAAGACATTCACTCCGGCCTCAATCAGTTTACCGACGACTTCCGCCGAATTGCTTGCAGGCCCTATGGTTGCGACAATTTTGGTTTTGCGCTCCATGATGATCCCCTCCCGTCACCAATGCCTTCGATTTGGTTGACTAATTTAACAGAGTAAAGTGCCCGTGTTGTTTCCCAAAAAACCTTTCACCGCGTTCTCAATCACAAATGGCTTTGAAAAAATATAATGTGAAAGGCTTCAGCAGTAAAGTCGACTCCGGATCTTAATGAAGGATCCAAACAATTTAGCGGCATGGTTTTTGTATGACAGATGAGACAGATGTGTGCGCGTTGACGCCTTCACAAGGGGTTGGGAGTGCAAGTACGACATATTATGACCACGGTGGTTGGTGGAGTCCAAGAATCCGATAGTGTTCAAAAAGCCGCCGAGAAAATGAAAATTCTGAATATAGGTCTTCTGCCTGTGTTCAGAGGTGAAGATATCGTTGGGATGATAAGCGACCATGATATAACATTCAGGTCTGTTGCGAAGGGGGATGATCCGACCAAAACCTCTGTTGGTGAAATTATGATTCCCGAGATTATTTCCTGTTCGGAAGAAATCAGCATCCGGCAAGCGGCGATGCTTATGGATGAGAAGGGAGTGAAGCGCCTTTTGGTAACAGATAGGAAAGGTAATCTGGTGGGAATAGTCTCATTGAGGGATTTGGTGGCCGTTATGGGAGCGACGGCCTGAGTAAAGCCTTGATCCGTATCTGAGTAGCACAGAGTACATCCGCTTGTATCGAAATCTTCCATTTCCCCTTGCTGTTTAATTGTCCTGATGAAAATCATTTCGCAAATTTGAAATAAAACACCCGAGATTTGAACCATCTGTTAACCTGTCAAACTCCTAATCTTCAGTTTAAGATTGGGGCATACAAGTTGCTGTTAGAATGGAAGATATTTTTAAAACACCTTTTACACGGATACCCACATCATTACATATCAGATAGGAAAAAGGAAGCTGGAATAAATATGAAAGGGATATCACATGAAATTATTAGTCGATCAACAACAGACGACTAAAACTATCGAAACCATCAGATACATCGTATTAAATGCTCAAACGATTGGTATCTGTGGACATATTAATCCCGACGGTGACAGTATCGGTTCTTTGCTTTCCTTAGGATACGGCTTGGAAAAACTGGGTAAAAAGGTGTTTATGCTCTCGGGTGATCCGGTTCCACAAAAGTATAGTCTCCTTCCAGGCGCCCACAGAATAAGCTCCGAAATTCCAGATTTCCTCGATGTGGCTATCGCCGTGGACTGCGGCAGTTACGAGATGCTTGGCTCCATGAAAGATGCTTTTAATAAAGCTTCAATAACAGTTGAAATCGATCATCACCCATCCAGAAAGTCGTTTGCCGATTATAGCTGGGTGGATACAAGAGCCGCCGCTGTGGGCGAGATTATTTACCATTTTTTGGGTCTGCTCAGTATCCGGATAGATGAAGATATTGCTCAAAACATCCTAACCTCAATCATCGTCGAAACGAACTCTTTTCGCATTCCCCATATTCGTCCTCAGACTTTTGACATCTGCAGCCGATTGATGAAAGCTGGAGCCGACTTTCACGAACTTGCGGAACGTGTACTTTGGATAAAAAAGCGAGAGGCCGCACAATTGACCGGCATTTGTATGGCACGAGCCAAGATCCTGTGCGAGGGTAAGCTGATGTGGTCGATTGTAACCCATAAGGACTTAAAAAACACAGGTGCCGATGAGACGGATGTAGATCCCGTTGTTGATAAGATGCAGGCCATAGAGGGTGTTGAGCTGGCAATTCTTTTTCGTCAAAAAAACAAAAAGTATCTGAGAGTAAGTTTCCGTTCGCGAGAAGGAATCAACGTTGCGAATCTCGCCGAAATCTTCGGAGGCGGAGGGCATTATACTGTTGCGGGATGTTTGGTTAAAAATAAAAGAAGTATTCGCCTTCAGATAATTCGCTACGCCCAAAAATACATACAATCCGCAAAAAGCCGGCCACCGGCCGTCTCACTCAGGCTCCACCCTAAAAGAACCTCACCAAAGAAGTCGTCGCAATACATTGATTTGGAAGCTGAAATGGTAGAAAAGGCGGTTCTCGGATAACAATCAGCTAATCAGTTTCAGCATGCAAATCTTCAATTTCGCCTCTACACTCCTCGACAAGATACTTTTGTTCGGGCCAAAAAAAGGAGGGTAGAGCATCTAAGGGAAACCACCATAGTTCATATCTGTGAAACTTGTCGGTTGGAAAGGCTTCCTTTTGATGGGTTAAGAACAGGAAATAATGAATCTCTTTCCAGACATTTTTCTTCAAACCAAGCCGCTCTTGAACTTTCAGTTCCTTTATCAGATCCAATCGCTCGATTCCCGTCTCCTCAAGAATCTCACGAACAGCGGTATCCTCCAATGTCTCCCCCTCTTCCACCTCACCTTTTGGTAAAAATAAGAAAGGTGATTTATCCTCTCGCACAAAACCGACACAGATTTTTCCTTGCTCCATCCTTGTAACCACTCCTCCGGCACAAACACATGATTTGATACCGGAAGGTTTAATATACCAGGTATTATCGATAATTTGGTTTCGTCCGTGCACGTTTTTCTTTCCTTTCTCTACCCCCTAAAACGACTGTTCTAAAAACTATAATGAGTTTTGCAACAAACGCAAATGAGAATGCCGACAATATTCACGTGAGGATGAATGTCAGCCCTAACCTTCACGTTGGCAGGATTGTTGCTTAATTTTTGCTTTTTTCAAAAAAAGTGTAGCGAAAAACAAGCAAAATTCTTAGATTCATCTTTAGTATTACCCTGACAAACAAATTGAATTACGTTCGGAACCGTAATCTTTTTTCAGCTGCTTCAAGTCTCGAAACAACAGAAATTGAAAGGAATCGCAAATGCCTTCTGATAAAATTCTCATCATAGATGATGATCCCAACATAAGAACTCTTCTGGAGGTCAATCTGACAGCTCGCGGATATCAGGTTGAGACCGCATCCGATGGTGAGGACGGTATGGAGTTATTAGTGCGTTTACAACCGGATCTGGTGATTCTCGACCTTATGATGCATGAGTTCAACGGATGGGAAGTATGCAGGTTTATTCGGGAGGACCCGGTACTGGAGAAGACCCGCGTTCTCATTTTGACAGCCCGAGACTCCGAAGAAGAAAAAAGGGCGGCACTGGAATTTGGCGGAGCCAATAGGTACATCACAAAACCTTTTGAAATGGACCTGTTACTCAACTCAATTTCTGAAATGCTTTCCACACCGGCATCCTGAAAGATATGCCTTGAGTGTGAAAGTTTGCCTTCCTTATAGCAAAAATATTTATAAGCACGATTTGGCAATCCAAAAGGTTTTACCCAATTACCACACGCATCAGTGATACCGACTTAAAACTGTGCGTTAAATCCACCAAAGCATATTCGGCCCAGGGGAGAATCCGGGGTACTTTTTTAAAAGGATAGGCCTCAAAAGGCATCCCGACACTTCCAGGATTGATGATATATTTGCGCTGAAAACGTCGTGCATTCTGTACATGTATATGCCCACCTGCAATCACATCAGCTTCTTCACTATGGAAGATTTCATCCAACTGCTCATCGCTTGCTGTGGGTAACAGTTCTTCGGTATTTGACCGCGGAGTACCATGAAAGCAGTATAATGAGCGCTTTCCATGTCTGATCCTTAGAGTAGGTTTGAAAGTGGCAATAAATACCAGATCACTTTCTCTTAGCTGTTGCACACACCTCTCTACTCCATCGATCACAAATGGAACGTCGGTATAGTTTTTGATAAGTTCAGGTTTCAACAGAAACTCATCATGATTTCCCATAACACATTCAAAGTGCATCTCTTCAAGACGATCTATTACCTCGCGCGGCTTAGGCCCCAGTGTTGCCACATCTCCCAGCGAAACAACACGATCAACATCATACTTCTGTAAATCATCAATCACTGCGTTCAGGCGATCAATGTGCCCATGAATATCGGATAGTACAGCAATACGCATCGGAAAAAACCTGCTTCTTGGACTGAATGTAAAAAGCCCTAACTCCGGATCAACACCAGATCATCAGTCATAGTATTTTTCTTTTTGATCAGCAGTAAAACACAGCGCTTGAAAAGAAGGTATTTGCTTGAGGCAAATGGAAAAAAAAGATCCCCACCCCCTTTCATGACATCTTACACACTGAAAGGTCATACTCTTACAATTCCTGTTTAAGCGAGGGCGCAAAAAACTTCAAACATAAAAAGATATATTCAGTTCTGTCCCAAGGCTGTGATCTTCGTCACATTCTACAAAGAGATTTCCAGGATAACCGAATCACCTACACTCTCGGTGTTTGAGTATGTTGAGAGTCGGTAAATGCTGGATCCTGCCCTGACGTACGCGTCATCTGCAGTAATAAGTATGCTGGGGTTTATCCCCTTATTCAATAAATAGGATGCCAAAAGCAATGCCTGATCTTTTCTTGTTCCAAACCTGTATACCAAGACCTGATCGGCGATCATGAAGCGTTCTTTATAGTTGTAGTATATCGAACCCAGCCTCAGGTTTGTTTTCATCCAATCAAGAATCTGGGATGTAGAATCCATACGTTGGGAAAGGCTTTGGACAAGCGGTCCATCCGCTGAAACTTCCATATACAGGCCCCTATCAGGTACCATGAGGCTGTGAAGTGCATAAGCAAGCTCAGGATTTTCGATTGTCCCAAACCGCAGAGGTAAATCGCGGTGCGTGATGTAATCAACCACATATGGAGAATCCAGTTTGAAAGGACGAATGCCCGATTCCTGCTTTATCTGATCAAGCAATGACAAATCTATTGAATATTCGGTAGAATTCAGATCGAATATCCCCGAATAGTAGTACCGATCATTGGCAAACCCGAAAAAGGTACTCTGCAGCCTGGGCTCATCCCCACGATCTAAACGATATATAGATGTACTCTCAATTAAGTACAATCCCGGATAGGTATAAAACAAACCAATAGGTCGGCTGCCGTCTTCAAGCATAAATACGTTATGTGCGGAGGCTCCGTAAATGCGCACAACTGAAAGAAGAAAATTTACCAGAGAAAGCGGTTTGCCTGTAATTCGTCCCGTATACACCGAGAGCCCCCACATTTCACTTGGGAGTAACTCCTTTCTTGTTGGTGCCCCCTTAACGCTTCCCCATGGATCCCCTTCGGATCGTCCCGCAAACTGTGACGACACCCGGGTATCGATGAGTGCATGCGAAGCCCACCTTTGCAGCCCTGCTGGGAACTGGTGCCTGAAATCCTCGATTCTGTTTAAAAGGTAGCCATTTGACATAAGGTCAAGCAGACCGGCTCTCATATATAATGCCAGCAGCCGATAGTTGCCCATGAGATAATCATGATTCCGAACAATCATCTTTCGGGCAACGCTTCTATTATATGATCTACTCTCAGATCTGGTGTACCTGTAGTTTTTCCACAGTTCACTCCCATCGTGAAACGGTTTAATCGCATCGCTCACCTGCGGCTGCATCAAAGAATCATCCGATGACGTTACGGAGGGATGATAAAAACAGTTGATCATTAAAATAAGCGCATAAACCAGGTACAGTCTCACATCCGGCATTCACTCCCCCCTTTTTCTGCCTTTAAATATATCTGATTGCGCTTTGGATGTCTTAAGAATGGCCACTCTCGGGCTCTGGAGCTAAACAGATTGATTTGCCCGTTCGGGTAGTATGATGATAAGCAGGTTTGTGCTCAAACAGGCACTTTCCCAATCTGTCATCTATATTGCCGCATCACTATTGCGACATTGCACCGGGGGTTTTAAATTCGGCGGCTTTGTAGAGGTAGACTATAGCAAAAGATTTTCTTGCATTTGCCGCCGAATATTTTCTGAGCCTCTCTCTGAGTCACCACAAGTGCAAAGCCGCTTTACATTAGGAAGCTGAAAGTAACCGACATTATACATGAGCCCTGATCTCCTCACGGGTAAGAGTTTTCCCGAACAAAACCCCTGAAGGGTCTTGTGCACGTGAATCGGCCAATGTTCCCAAATCAAAAGGCTCAAACCCCGCATCGCGAATAAGCTGTGCCGCCACCTTTTTGGCATTCTCATCATTACCCGCAAAAGGTACAGATATCGGATGTTGTGGGTCGTGGGCATATTTAAGCAAGTCTTTATAATATACGCTGCTGAATGCACGCACCACTCTGGCTTTGGGCAAGCGTTCCTGTGTCGCTTCACCCGATGCGACATTTCGTTCCAGTATATCAAGAGCAACCTCTCCGTCTCGCTGAGGAAAAGGATTCATGGCATCAAGAATAATTTTGTTTTTTGTGCATGCAATAATTTGCGGGAAGACATCGACGGTTGCCCCCATAGGAATTGCCAACAGGATAACATCCCCAAATTCGGCGGCTTGTCTGCAGGTCCCACCTTCGCCATTTTTACCAAGCCGACTTACCTCGTAGGTTAGCTCCTCAGGATGTCGGGAACTTATCATGACCTTATGTCCGGCTTTAGCCCATAAACGCGCCAGCGTTCCACCAATATGCCCCGCGCCGATTATTCCGATATTCATGGCTGCCTCCTTTAATAAAGATACACTCACAATACGCCTGCAAAAACCGTGCCGCGAGAACGCGAAGAACCGGGCACCACAGATATTCGCCCGGTTCACGGTTCATACAGGATTGGCTCATAAAAACTTGTTTAAACAAGCTGGGGCCTCTTACTAACCATCATGTGGTTGGCACCGCCCGGAGGAACCATCGGTAATACAAGCTCATCTGGATCTATTGCGATCTCAATAAGACAGGGACCCGGATTGATCAGTGCTTCGGCCAAAGCCGCAAGCGGCTCTTTCTGCTCCGAAATCTGTGTTCCTTTTATCCCAAACTTTTCCGCGATTGCCGCAAAATCGGGCTTTGCCTTAAATGAGGTTGCGATGTATTCCTTATTATAAAAAAGCTCCTGCTGCTGCTTGACAAGGCCCAGATGCTCATTGTTAAGCAGAACAATCTTGACGTTTAGTTGCAATTCAGCAAGTGTAGCCAACTCCTGGATATTCATGAGAAAAGACCCGTCACCTGTAAAACAGATGACGCACTTTTGGGGATTTTCCAGTGCCGCCCCAATCGCGGCGGGCAAACCAAACCCCATTGTTCCGAGTCCACCGGAACTCAGAAAGGTGCGAGGGCCACGAAACGGATACGCCTGTGCAGCCCACATCTGATGTTGGCCTACATCGGTCGTGATAATCGCATCCTCTTGAGCCAGCGAACCGACAGTGGCAATCAGTGCCAGAGGATGATCGCTGTCGTTTGCCGGATCCATATGATCGTAGTAATTTTTTTTCAGCCTCCTGATTTCCTTATGCCATCCTGCATTTTCGCCTCCTGAACATTGTTCCGTTAATTTCTCAAGCACTATCCCAACATCCGCCTTAAGCCCTATATCGGCTTTCCGAATTTTGTTTATCTCATTTTCGTCGATATCGACATGAACGATTTTTGCATTTGGGCAAAAATGAGAACTCTTTCCAATGGCCCGATCATCGAAACGAACTCCGAAAGCCAGAAGAAGGTCGGTTTTAGAAAGCGCCTGATTTAAAAATTCGGCCCCATGCATCCCGAGCATCCCCATAAACAATGGATGATCGGCTCTAACAGCACCCAACCCCATTAATGTCGAGGCAATAGGTATTTGGGTTTTCTCTGCAAATTCCTTCAGCCTCTTAGATGCACCGCTGTGAATTATCCCTCCACCTATATACAAAAAGGGTCTTTTGGCCTGGTTTATCATGTCTACCATTCTATTGATTTCATCAGTAGACGGTGCCTTGATGTTCGGTGCCCTTCCCGTATCCAATGATTGAAAATCATACTCGATCAAAGCGGTCTGTATGTCTTTTGGGATGTCGATAAGAACAGGCCCAGGCCGCGGGCCTGAGGCAACCCGAAAAGCCTCGTGCATAATCGGATAAAGCTCCTCGGGTCTGGTTATCTGTTTGCAAAAGCGTGTCACGGGAGCCGCCATCTTGCAAATATCGACCTCCTGAAATGCGTTGGTGCCCAGCGAAGAGGTAGGAACCTGACCAGTAATGGCGATGATCGGAACCGAATCCATCATGGCATCCGCTAATGCTGTGAGCAGGTTGGTTGCACCCGGTCCGGATGTCGCAAAGCAAACGGCAGGTTTTCCCGAAGACCGCGCCATCCCCTGTGCAATGAAACCTGCACCCTGCTCATGGCGGGCAAGGATGTGCGTTATTGAACTCTTCCGCAGCGCATCATACAAAGGCAGATTGTAACCGCCGGGAATACCGGCGATTGTTTTAATCCCAAACCTCTCCAGGATCTCAATCGTTAATTCTGCTCCTGTTTTTTTCATAACATCTCCTTGGTTTAAGTGTAGGTAAAAAAACGTCTGTTTAAAAAAAAAAGCTCCCGTCGGTTTTCCCACCGACAGGAGCTTCAGAAAATTTTTAATGCTCTCGGCGGGAGTTATTCGAGTCGATACACCACGACCACTACCGATAGAATTACAGTGACTACTACCGTCTGAGGAGCTTCATGCATTTCGTATATATTATTCATAAGACTTCTTTAAATGAAAAAGGCCCCTGCCGACTCAAGATCGGCAGGGGCCTGTATTCTGTTATAAATTATCCTCACCCACCGATCGACTTATAAGCCCGGCACAAGACTACGACAACGGTGGTTAGGATAAATTTTTTCATTTTATTAAGATTTCCCTGTTTTCAGTTTCATATTAAAAAAGTATAATCGGGAAAGAAATATATGCAAGCTTTTTTTATGATTTAGTTTTTTCTAATCAGTTTCTCGATTGTAGTAGTATCAGATGAACCTGCTTTAGAATCCGTTACCGGATCACGTCTAAGATACACATAGCCATATTCATTTTTCAGCACGTGAAGGTCGGGGAAGTTTTCCAGCAAGCTCTTTAGCTGATGTGTTCGGGTTACAAAATAGGCGGGCTTTTTGATCGGTCCGCTAAGCAGCCAGTGTTTGTCGTAGGCCTCTTTTTTATCCAGAGGAGTTTTCCTTAAATAGAATTCATCCGCATATGTCTTAAAGAGCGACCGTGCGTATACATCCCGCCCGGCCAAACTTTTGTAAAATTCTATTGGGCCGCGCTGAGAATGGTTTTCCACCCTGCCGACAAACCCTATCATTGTGACTTGTATTCCAATCGCACTGACAATGAACAGCGCAGTTGCCCCACTCCAGACTCTATTGCGTGCAGCATGAAGTAGAGAGAGTAAAACCCCAGATCCATAAAGAAACCCAATCGCCGCCAGCCCTAAACTCCAATCAACCGGCTTAGACAACATTCCAACCGTGTACGGATCGTCGATCAGATGAAGCCACCGCTCGCGGTAAACCATCAAGACGGGGAATGCCATTAGGACTATGCCAATTAAGGTCGAAAAACTACCTATAAAAATGCTTTCAAAACGACGCCATTTGAGTTTACCGGTAACAATCGCATGAAGATGATAAGCAGCCAGGAACGTTACCGGAAAGTACACAAGCGACGAATAGAGTACTGTTTTAGTTCTAACTATGGAAAACAGTATAAGCACTACCCAGAACAGAATCAACATCCAGCGCTTGAAAACATGTTGTTTTTGGTTTGAATCGGCTGAAAAGAAGAATGCTCGCACAGCGAAAATCGAAGCCGGGAAGACTCCGAAGAGCGTAATCAGAAAATGAAAATAAAAAGGCCTTCCATGCCCGGCATCCTGTGTGCTGAACAACCGCAGATGATAGCGAATAAATTCTTCCATAAACCACGTGCCGTGCCAAATAGTCTCGGTCCCGTAGAATAAAAGCGCTATGAGTGCCGTGCCTGCTGTAAAAACGCCAATTTCTTTGATTGAGAATGTTTTCCATGAACGGCTGAGGACCTGGAAAACCCCCGTCGCCAGCAAAACGAGAAGATAAGCGACAGGCCCCTTGGTTAAAACGGCAAGGCCGATAAAGGCTCCGCCAAAAAAGAACCTGCGAAGAGTGCGGTCATCAGGATCACCCGTCGCCCGGGCAAGATTGTAAATGCCAAGAAAAATAAACAGATTGAAAACAGGATCTATTATCCCGGATTTGAAAAAGATATGGGGTAAAAAAGATCCAAGAAAGGCAAGTGACCAAAGAAAACCAAATTTTCTATCATACAGTCGCTTCCCTATACCATAAACGATTAAAAGGGTGGCTATACCAAACATTGCATTCACAAATCGAGCAGCAAATTCGGTAACTCCGAACGCTTTCATTGACAGGGCCTGGAGCCAGAAAAACAGAGGCGGTTTTTCCCAAAACGGTTGAAAATCAATATTCACCCGCATAAAATCGCCGGTCACAATCATTTCCCGTGCAGCTTCCGCGAAGTTAATCTCATCCCAGTCGAACAGATGAACCGAGCCCAGAAATGGAATAAAAAAGAACAAGCCCAAAGCTACGATGATCAAACGATCGCGTATAGCAGGTCTATTAAAAAACGTAACTACTTTTGACATTGAAACCCTTATTGGACGAGTCAGTTGTGAATCGAGGATAGAAATATAACAGATGATCCCCCAGGATGTGAAATAGCGACTAAAAATTACCTATTCAGATTTGTTGTAATCATCGGGTATGTTACTCTTTTGTTCGCACGATTCGCAGCTTCCGCTACTGCAGCTGTCGCATCCTTTATCCCTGAAAGCGCCGCGAAGCCAGTACAATAATCCAACCAGTGCAATCATCACAATTACAGTTACTAAAATATTCTGTATCATATCGGATATCCTTTCCCTAAACAGAATACGCGCGAAAGTTGTTTTATATCATTGAAATCCGATGATTTTTCCGCCCCGATAAATCGCAAAGGCAATCATGCAGACAGGCACCAACTTTCAAAATAAAGAAAAGACAGACCGTTTCCGGCTCTTCACCCCCACCACGGTACTGTCCAAGTCATGTGAATCAAGATAAAGAACGAGGTGAACGAAGCCCAAGAGCTGCGCGCTTCCTTAGATATATATGATCTATCAGGATTATCCCAACCAGCTGTCGAAAATTATGTTTCGTTTAGTCCACCTGCTCCTTTTCTTTTTTCTCGACTTCTACCTCCAACAAACTCGCTTCGCTAATTCTGAGGCTTACATGAGAATTTTTGATAAGCAACTCGAGTGGGTCTCGAAGGGGAGCATACTTCACAATCTTCAGCACAGCCCCTTTGGTGAATCCCATCTCTAGTAACCTTTTACGAATCGATCCTGTTCCTCCAACCTTTTGAATACTTACCTCATCACCTTCACGGCAATCCGTCAGTCTCACTGAATTCTTCCTCCTGAAGATATCGAATGCTTACCGAGACAAGCCATTTCCTTTGGCAAGCGCACTTTACTGCAGTAAATGCACTTGAACCCTATGGCTTTGTCCCTGCCCCAGCGCGATTCTAACCCCATTGATACATACAACCAACATCCCCGATGAATTGTTAATTACTTCTCCCTGAGCACCGGGAACGATTCCCATATCCATCAACCTGCGTCCGTGCATCCCACCATGCCTGTGTCTACTCGCAATGTTCTCCACTCTGAATTTACCACCTCTTTCCACCATCGCCAGGGGAATAAGCCTTCGGGTCTGCTCACCAAAACAACTTGAGCATAAACCGTGAATTTGCAGTTTGTGATTAAACGCATGGAAACCTCTTTTAGCTGCCTCTTCCAGTTGCATCTGTTCTATCTTGGGAGCATAGAATTCAAGGATTTTCCCACACCGCACACAGTAGAAATGATCATGGTGCTCATTTAGATGAAGATGTTCGTAAACCGTGCGTCCATCAAATGTCTTCCTGACCGCAAAGCCGTAATCGACAAGAATCTGCATGGTTTTCTCAACCTGTTGCCTGCTTACAACCGGTTCAATTTGGTTCGCCCGATGTTCCAACTGTTCTATAGTCAGATGCTCATCTGAAGAAAAAAAGCTTTTTACGATTTCTTTGACATCCGCACTAACCTGAATATCATTGATTTCAAGAAACCGCAGGCATTCTTTCATTATATGGTCATGGTTTGCTAGATTCACTACAACACTCGCATAGGCCAAAAATTTGTATTGTATGTCGTTTTATTTTGAAGCGATTTGTTCTTGCTATATCGCCGATTCTTAGCTCCAACTCAGAATCGACAAATTCTTCGACTTTCCCGCATTTTTCACAGATGAGGTGCTCATGGTGTGATGCTCCTTTGACCAGTTCAAAATGCGCATGAGAGTGGTTGAAGTCAATTTTTCGAATTATCCCGGCGTTTTCGAGGTGGGTGATGGTTCTATACACAGTTGCTCTACTTACAGATGCGCTTTTGCATTGAATAATCTTTACAAGCTCCTCTACATCAAAATGAGAGGGCCCGCCGACTATTTCCTCCAGAACGGCCTTTCTCTGAGGAGTACGGGCAAGCCCCTCTCTGTTCAGATAATTCATAAACGTGGAAAATATATCGGCTTTCATTAAAGCGCTTATACCCCCATAACTGAGATTGTATCTCATCTAAACTATTATATGCGTTTTTCTTATTGCAAGATTGTATCATTTGTTTACATACTGTATACAGAGATGTATTTTCTAACCTGTTTTGATTCATACGGCTTACTTCATTTTCTCTGAATATTCACAATTGCCCCTCTTCCTCGTGGTGTAAAAGGCAAAATATGAGGCCCTTATATTCATTTCTTCTGTGCGCGGCGTTTTTAGTGATTTTTACCCAGCACTCTGTTGCGTCTAATACTGCCAAGCCCACTCGCACATTCGTAGATTCGGTTCGCCAATCAGCCTCATTTTACGTGCATAAAGACTGCGATCCACTGCTTTGGGCACAGCACACTTCGATCTCGGCCCAAAGTTCGGCTCTGGGTTTTTCCGGTCTTGCGCTTACAAACGAACTGTCAACCGCATTCCTAAACCCGTCACTGCTGTTTTCACAGCGATCCGACAAGTCTCCGATAGTCTTTGGTATTTCCTACGGTCGAGACTCACTTTTTCAGGACTACATCACCGGCGGCGGCATCAGAGGCAAACTTTCGCCGAACCTATGCATGGGATTGCAATACCGATACATGAGAGAATCCGACCTTTTTAATCATCAGGACTTAAACCTTTCATTGGCAGGCCGACTGTTCGGTGAAAGTTTTAACCAGGGGCCGGTTGATTTGGGAATAAACGTCCGATGGGAAAAGATGAAATTCACTAAATCGGTAAACGGTTCTTATGTGGTGCAAGGAAGAATCGGCGGCTCGAGTCACAATATGGAAATTAGTTCGGTTGAGGTTGGCCCAAAAGAGCAGGTTACCTATACCGAAGACAGGATTATTTTAGATTTAGGCCTGTTTCAGCGGAAAATAGCTGAATATCTTGATTTCGGTATAGTGTTTCATAACCTGGCGGGATATAGAATGAGCGCCAACAAGCCGGTGATAAAGCATAAACGTCTTTACCTTCCAGTCGATACGCTTGCAGGCAATGAGAACCAAAACCTTGATACTACCGGCTATATAGATTCCCTGGATGTTGAATCTGAGGAAATTTCCGAATGGACTGAAGGCTACTACAGGCGAATGAGTGCGGGGGTTGTCTTTCATAAGCCATTAATTCAGAGAAAAATACTCATCCGTATTCCAATCGATGTGGAATTTCTGGGACTTCTTGACCGTTCCATTAAGACTCATACCGTTTTGCGTACCGGGGCCGAGCTGTGGATTCGGGAAAATTACTGCCTGCGCTTTGGATATGCACGCGCTCCACATACTTATAGCTTAAATTTCGACGGTATGAAGAATTTCAATCTGTTCAGTGGTGGAGCGGGAATACGCTTCGACAAGGTTTCACTCGATTTTTATATCAAAGGATCACAGGAATGGGGAGTGGCCGCAAATTTAGGACTATAACGGACCACCGTTTTTTCGTCGCGGCCTTCTAGGCGTACGTTTCTTGGGCTGTTCCTTCTTTACCGGCGGTCTCCTTCTCTTGTCATCCGAACTGTCCTTTATTGCCGGATTTATAGGACTATCGTCCACGAGAGGCGCGGGAGCGACTTCGACTTTCTTGCTTTTGGCCGATCTCAGCAGTCTTTGAACATTGTCTGCTCCCGATGAGAAATGAAACATGCCCATGGTAAGCACACTCATCATTACCACCACCAGCAAACCTGTTTTTCCGCTTTTCTTATTCATATACACCTCTATAGTAAAGATAGTCCACCACTCAGGTTCGGGTCAAGACCGAAAAAGTAGACACGCAAGAGTTCTTCAAAAATGGAAGGTAAACTCTAACAGCCCATGTTGAAGACTATGCACTTCCTCCAGTGTCCCTTCTGTTTCAAGTTTATAATAGCGGCGACCATATGCCAACGAAATCAATCCGTTATCACCTATCTCCCATTGAGCCCCTACACTGAGATTATGAATACCGGTCGATGATTCGCTGTCTGGAAGCGGCTCTTCTTCTACCTCTTGCTCATAACTTACCCGATAGGGTGTCGGATCGTATTGATCCCAACCATATCCGCCCCGAAGTGAAAACTGACCGTCGTTAGGCGTCCATTCCAGCCCCATACTGCCCCCACTTTTGAACCGTCCGCAGTGATCACTCAAGCTTCTTTTGGTTCTGGGTGCTCGTGAATGCAATTCGGTCGAAAATATGAGATTATCAATCACAAACGCGGCACCGCCGGAGAATTTGAAGTACGACTGAAGGGTACCGTGTAGTGTGTACTCATCATAATATTCATCATTACTCTTTGAGGACTGCTCTCCAGTCTCCTCGAATGAGATTGTACTGGGCATTTCCATACGTGCACCGATCGAAATATCTTCACTCGGCCGTATCATCATTCCAAGACGAAAATCGAATCCTTTGTAATCACGCGTGTAATTTATATGATCTTCCGATTCATATTCTTCCGATTCAGTTGTCTGATGCACAAAGGAGCGGATTTCATTGATTTCCTCTCCTGTGATCAAAGAGGCCGATGCTCCCAGGGTGAACTGATCCGACAGAGGTAAAGCGCCGCCGACCGTCCAAAACGAGATGCGTCCGAGCGAAAGGAACTGATTTGAAAACCTTTTTTTCGTATCATCGGAAATGGTACGGCCTTTAAAATCAAGCACCACGTCCGTAACATACGGATTCTGAAAACTGAAGCCCAGCACAGGGGCAGGGTTACAATCGGAGAGTGGCAGTATCAGACCTATGTTGCCTATATGAAAGCGCTGGTTTCGCGAATCCGATTCGTACTCTTTTCCCGATGACTGATACACCGTTTGAACAGCAGGCTGCAGGCCACCAAGTGATACGCTTGCCTGTGGTCCTCCGGCAAACGACAGCCCGGCTGGATTCCAGAACATGCCGCTGACATCACTTGCTATTGCCGTATAACTTCCACCCATTGCAATCGCACGCGCTCCGACACCCAGGTCGGAGCGAATGGGATTACCGAGATGCTGAGCGAAGCAGGTATTATAAAGCATCCCCACACTCAACGTTATACCGAAAAGGTGCCGCATTTTCATCTTATTCCTACCTTTCTGATTGAGACTATACTCAAACCCTCGTCATCTTCGTTTGACGAATTGTGCCGTGAAGCTGTCTGGCGATTCACTCGACCGCCTGGCACATCTCGAATCGAAGGTCGACGTACGGGTTTTTGTTTACGATAGGATCTATAACCAGGGGTTATCCGGTCACGATGATTACTTCGATCATGATCACGATGATAGCTTTTTCTTTCGTAATGGTCACGACGGTTGCTGTGTCTACCGTCATGGTGTCCGTGATCATGGCGTCCGCAGCCTTTTTTTACTTTATGAAATTCATACTCGTATGAGCCGTGACGTCCCTCGTATTCATACTTGTAATGAACCTCCCCGCCACCTCTTCTTGCATGGCGATGCTTATGACGATGTCTTACATGATGGTGGTGGTCATGATAGTGGTGGTGGTGGTGATGTTTTACATGATGGATAGAGTGATGACGGCATCCGCGATGACCGCCTGGATGATGATACCATCTTCCATGGGCATGATAGCATGTTGAGCCGGTAAACTCGATGTGCCAGGGGCCATAGTTCACGATGTCCCAGCCGGCATCATATCGAATTTCCCGATGCTTAAGTACCCACGAACCGGAGTGGCAACTGAACCATTTCCATTCAACCTCCCGATGAATAACCGGACGGTTGTGACGGCAATGGTTGTGACAACGGTGACTGTCACCCACCCTGACGGTTATTGAGGCTCCGGCAAAGCCGTTTGCATAGACAAGTCCTATCATGCAACAAGCTAATAGTATTCGCCGCCTCATATTCTCCTCCTTCCGAGAAAAACGTTAGTTTGTACGCGACACCAGAATCGGTATCTCGGTTCCCGCAAGGTGGTAAATCAAGGTGCGTGCCATGCAAGTAACAAGCTGTTATTGTGACACTTATGAGATCGCGCATCAACAAAAAGCCTTGAATAATCGGGAACAAATGCCCGGTCGAACGCAAGGCAGTATCTTCTAATGTAGTTGCAAACTATTGTTTTTATTGACGGTTGTGAGTGTTCCCAAGGGAATCGGGAAGTTTTTCCCCGGCTCCGAAGTAAGTCCGAGGGCAAATTTAGTCTGTAAGGCAGGAGTCCAAAAGGTATCCATCATTTTAATCTTTTGAACCATCTTTTTAGATTCGGTAACGTCGCAGTAAAAATGTATCCTCTTTGACAGAAAATGTAAACATGCCTCTGTGCCGTCAGCGGCGGCTGCTCATTAACATTTTTCCGCATTTCCTTTTGCTTTTTTGCCCAATTCTACCCCGACGAAGAAATGTCGTATCTTTTTCGAAAAAAATCATTCTCCTGTTCTTATCTTTCTTCTCAGAAGTCATTCGGTTACAATTAGTTAACAAGGCTTCTCTCAGGCTTGCGCCTTACCTCATCGATCTTTTCCTAAAGCGGGCGTTCATGGGCGAGAATAATCGCTCATGAACGTTTTAAAATTTGTCCCGAAACAATCACAATTCCGGAGGTACCATATGAGCACCATGCAAAAGAAGTGTAATGAAAATGAGCCCCCCTATGAAGAGCTGATAACAATTTCCCAAGCCGCACGGCTTAGGGAAGTCAGCAGACAATGCATCTTCACTCTGGTAAAAAGAAACAGGTTTACCGTTTATGAGGGGATTGGAAGATGTCTTTTGGACCGCAGGGAAATCGAGGCGTATGTACCGTCTAAAGGTGGGAGGCCCAGAAAGGTCTCACGGAATTGATGAATCGGCAAGATTTATAAGAGGTTGTTAACAACTCGTTCCCGCTGAGACATGAGTCATATCGTGTAAGATACCGGAATTTGCGACGATTATGGAACGATTGCGAATATCACCTGATCACCTCATGAACCTATCCCATACTTCTCTAAGAGTATCCTGAGACTCTTTCTGTCGATATCCAGAACTTTGGCCGCGTTTGTGAGATTATTGGGTGCCTTCTCAAAAGCATAGGATATCATTTCTCGATCGATCGCCTCCCGGGCTTCGCGCAGGCTGGTGTAGGCAGGTTTGCCCTCCAGATTCAGATCGAGGTCCTCCTTTGTGATATTCGAAGATGATGAGGTAATAACCGCTCTCTGGACACGATTCTGAATCTCACGGACATTGCCCGGCCAGTCATGCATCATGATCGCCTTCTCGGCATCACGGGAAAAACTGATCCCCGGCATATCGAATTCCGCACTGTAGCGGCGCAAGAAAAAACGAGCCAGTAGAAGGGCATCTTCACCCCTGTCTCGAACGGCGGGTACCGGAACCGGTAGTACGCTTAGTCTGTAGAAAAGATCCTTTCTGAACCTTCCCTCCGCACACGCCTTTTCCAGATCCACGTTCGTAGCCGCAACGATTCGAACATCCACCTTGATCGGTTTGGTGCTTCCAACCCGAATGATTTCCCCTTCCTGAAGCACACGGAGGAAATGAGCCTGCATATCGGAGGGCAGTTCGCCGATCTCATCAAGAAACAGTGTCCCTCCGGAGGCGTCCTCGAAATAGCCTTTGCGCGAGGAGATCGCCCCGGTGAACGCACCCTTCTCATGACCAAACAGATGGCTTTCGATCAGGTTTCCCGGAATCGCGCCACAGTTTACGGCCAGAAAGGGACCATCCTTGCGCCTGCTTTTCTTATGTACGCTGCGGGCGAGAAGCTCCTTTCCCGTTCCGGTCTCTCCGATAAGTAATACCGGGACATCGGTGGGAGCACCCTGCTTGATAAGCTTCACGCACTTTTCGAAGCGGCTGCTTGCAAAGATCAGATCTTCGAATTTCTTCTCTTCAACCTGCGAGCGCAGCTCTTCTATAGTTGCTTCCTGGCGCGCTAAAAGCTCACTTTTCAAAACCAGCGAAGCCATCAGTCGGCTGAGGATTTTGAATTTCTCCAGATCATCCAGCGAAAACGGTCGAACCTCCGTTCGACTGTCCAAATACAGATACACCGCGTCTTCGGTGATAGCGGCCTTTCCAATGTCAAGCCTGGAACAAAGCACCGATCGGATATCGTTTCGGTTGATCGACTCTTGTGTACTTAGAATTTCGTCTGAAACCGTATCGGAAATCAGCAGAGGCTCGCTCTTTTCGTTAACCAGCTTAATCGCGGTTGTGCTGAACCGGGCTTTTAAATTATCCTCTCCTACCGCGAGAATGATGGAATGCGGCTGAGCCAGTCCGGTGATTAGAAGAGCCCGCTCGCAGGTAAGCACCTGTTTGCAAAGCTGCAGCCCATTTTCAAGAAGAATGTTGGTGTCCTGCTGCTCAGCCATCAATGCTGTGAGTCGAAGTGTCTCGGTCAACAATTGTAAGCCCTTACCGTCATCAACAGTTTTCATCACTGATTTTCACCTCCCAGATCCCACTCGGTCGTTAGAGAGGGACGAACGTTAAAGCGTTTCGCGGCATATCGCCCCCCGGTACCCTTTATCTCAACATTGCACATTCCGGCTGCCGCAGGAATTCCTACACCGGATCTCTTTCCGCTTACCCGTACTACCTTATTGTTCATTATTATCGTATCCATCGGCTGCAAGCCCCGAATGATAAGCACCCCCATGTCCTCGAGCGGGGACACACTGGTTATCGGAAGCGGTCCTTTACGCACCTGCATGATTGAATCGCGGTTCTCAGGCGGCGCCTGCAGGTATGCCCGGTTAAACGACGATACTTTCTCTATTGCACTAAGCTCGGGAAGGTGCGCCTGCTGCATCTGCTGCATCTCTTTTGTCTGCCGGATTCCGATCGCCGCAGTTATAGCCGCCAGTATTACTGCAATAATCGTTGCGGTTTTCCAGTTCATGGGGAAGGCGAAACTTACTTTTGCAGTCCGCGACTCCGGCTTTTTTCCCAGCTGCCTCTCATCGGTCGATTCGGCGGGCAGTCCCTTTACCACCTTCAGAAGCTGTTTTCGGATAGATTGCTGATCGGGTGAAACCGCCGAGAGAAGCGCATCATGAAGCTGTTCCATAGAGGGACGATGATCTCGATCTTTTGCCAGGCAGCGCAGAGCCAGGGAAGAAAGTTCACCGAATCCAAAATCGTCTGCAACAGGCTGCGGCTCTTCGTTAAGCACCTTATAGGAGATATCACCAAGGCCCGCGCCTTCAAAAGGCAGTTTACCTGTGAGTACCCGATACAAAATACACCCCAACGCGTACACATCCACCCGCCAGTCTACCGCCTCCGGAGAGACCATAGCCTCGGGTGCCATATAGTTTAGTGTACCAACCGTAGCCGCTGCCATGGAAGAGTGCTTAGTGGATTCCCTGCTCCAGGCCGCAAGGCCGAAATCGGCAAGTTTAATCTGTCCCTGCGTTCCCAAGTGGATATTGTTTGGTTTGAGGTCTCGATGAATAATGCCCCTCTCATGGGCGCATTGCAACCCATGCGCTATTCTTTCCAGCACTAAAAGCATTATCTTTATTGATGCATTTTGAGCAAACAGATGCTCAAGCGTCGTCCCGTCCACATACTCCATGACGATGTAGTAACAGCCGTGATGATAGGCGTAATCGTACACCGTAACTATTGCATCGTGGGAAAGTGATGCCGTAGCCTGAGCCTCCCGGCGAAAGCGAATGATATCATGCCGATTCTGCGCCCGTTGGGTGGAGAGGCTTTTAATGGCGACAATACGGTTTAGGGAATTCTGTCGTGCCCTGTAGACGGTACCGAATGAACCTCTCCCGATCTCATCTATAATCTTGTATTCCTGAAAAGAGAACGCCATGTGGTTACCCGATATAAATTTTTCTGTTTATTTTACGACCGGATTTAAAGCACTCACCTGCTCACGCGCATTTTCGGCCCACAAAAGGAAATGTCCGTTATTAGGGGCGAGCGTCGCAGCTTCTTCGAAATAGTCGAGCGATGATTGATAATCGCCTCTGGCCCATGCGAGTGCACCTAAATTAAAATGGGCCATAGCATATTGTGGCTGAATCTTTATCACACGACTGTAACATCGCTCAGCTTGGCCAAGATTACCTCTTTGGTGATAAATCGCTCCCAAAAGGTTGTGGGCTTTAAGCAGGTTGGAGTCCAGAGAAACCGACTGTTCCAGCCGCTCTATTGCTTGCTCGATATTTTCTTCCCGATGAAAAGCGGCGCCCAGATTGTAATGAAATATGGCCAGGTTTCTTCCGGCCTTCTCACCGGCTCCAATAGAAAAAGCCAAATTCATATGATAGATAGGCTTATACCAGTCTTCAGGTGTACCAAACCCAAGCTCCGACTTCTGCAACGCCTCCGCACACCAGCTCATCGCCAAACCATACTGAGCCCGGAAATTGCGGGGTTGATGCATTGCCTGCCTGGCATAGATTGTACGCGCCTGACGGTAGTTTCCTTCTTCAAGCAGCCGGTCCGCCCGAGGTAGTTCACTTAAACCGCAGCCGTAAAGAAACACCAAACAAAGGAGGCTTACCACCGATAATAAAAGTCTTGTTTCCGGCATTTAAAATTTGCTGTCCGCTATATCCAGGCACTATGAAAAATTTTCGCGTATCTCAATTTACCCTACCTCTGATTCCCCGATTCGAGACATGCGCTTACCCTCAAGTACAACTCCTTTGAAAGCTGATGATCTGTCCGTTCAATTACCCGGGCCTCACGCCCTCATTCAAACCGGTAAAGTGGGGCTTATTAAAGCTTGAACATCACAGAATGAGATTGCCGCCCACCCCATTTCCGCTTCCAACCTTTAAAAAAGGATCATGCCCCGTCGTACAGGAAGAGGAAAAAATCGGGAGTCTGAAATGGAAAAAACAAAATTGATTTTCGTATTCCCCTGTCCTTTATCCCGCCAACTACAACATCAGGGCGCAGATGTTCCTTCTGCTAAAGCCTTAACACTGTCCGCCTCTGATGTCTGCTTTTGCGAAACCACCTCCGGCATTTCCCCGCAACGGGCGATATGGGGGGGCGTAACTCGTTTCAGATAGTCCTCATACCGGGTATAATAGCCGCCCGGAGCCTTGATTCCCGCCTTCTTTAAAAGGTCGCGAGAAATGAACTTGTGTAGTGTTTTCCCGTCGCGAGCACCGGTATAATGACTATTGCCCTCACCTACACAGGCTATGGTTATGTCCCGAACATCCGGGGTTTTCTCACCGGAGAGTCTGGACATATCGATTCGAATCACCGCGTTCCAGGAGCAGTAATTGGTTCGTTTGTTACTGGTAACATCAACGTTAAAGGGACGAAGTACATCGTCACTGGTTCCGCTTTTGGCAAAGTTTGACAACGGCTCATCGATGTACATAAACTCCGGATCATAAACCGCCTGCGACATGCTGTCGCCACCAAAAGATTCATCCCCGCCCGGATATGGAATATCGTAGGCATTCAGACCGTCCCATTTATTGGAGGTCAGACGCTTATGCAGCCCCAGATAGGTGGGCCGAATGTTGTTTTTGTCGGAAAAAGGATGGTAACGCCGGACGGTATCAACCGCGGTGACCGATATCGGACGGTCGTTTAGCATTATATGCGATACGGCCAGCGATGGATGATCGGCAGGATTTTCGATAAGATCGTTGTTGTAAAGCATATTAAATAGATGAGCCTGTTCATACAGG
The DNA here is from genome assembly GCA_964586285.1 of uncultured Fibrobacterota bacterium. Classification (GTDB taxonomy): domain Bacteria; phylum Fibrobacterota; class Chitinivibrionia; order Chitinivibrionales; family CAYFVL01; genus CAZPHU01. Next base: position 32,197 of record CAZPHU010000035.1, read on the forward strand.
GTCAGCTCCAGCGTGCCCAGCCCGACAGAGTAAAGGCTGTCGGAAATGGGAACCCGCCTGCCGTAGGCTGTCATCGTATCGATATTAACTCCGATTATCCTTGCCAACTCTTTATAAACCCTGACCCCGGTCACCCGCTTTAGATTCAGATCATTCTTCACACGACCAAATGCACCGATACGGTAGAAAAACTGCTTCAAATTAAAGGTTAGCGGATCGCTTTGCGCTCTGTTGCCAAACAGAGTCTTGTTAAGCCGATAAACCGTCTCCACGCCCAGGATATTATTTGATGTTGCAAGATGGTCGAAAACGTAGTTGCATCCTTCGAAAATAAAGCCGTGATTGGCAACCTTATACCCTCTTCCGATGACCGCGCTGTTTACGAAATTCACCCCGATCGGCTTGTCCCGGGATTTTCGCATCGTACGCGCCCAGGGAACGGAGTCCGGCACAGGCTCCCGATCATCCCATTTATCAAACGGTTTAAACACACCCATATCGAAATTCAGTGCATTGAATATCGGCTTGGCCGTGGAGGATCCGTTAGGTGTGCGGTTGTGAAGCAGGCTGACCA
>CAZPHU010000036.1:0-32470 GCA_964586285.1 uncultured Fibrobacterota bacterium
TTATCTCCTGCTGCCGTGAAACGGGCAAGAAAACGTCCGAATTATCTCCTGCGGCCGTGTCAGGTCAATAAAAACGTTTGTGTCATCTGCTGCAAACCCGGTAAGTATTATCCACACCGGCAACTCCTTCCTTAGGACAATAAGCCTTCCCTGACTCCTTGTCCTCGCGTCCTGATTCCTGTATTATTTTGTATCCTATGATTATCACCTTATTTGTATTGGGGCTTGTCGGAGGCTTTCTGGCCGGAATGCTGGGGCTGGGAGGTGCGCTGGTGATGATTCCGCTGATGCTTACCGTTCCTCCGATCCTTGGCTTTGAACCCCTGTCGATTAAAACCGTTTCGGGCCTTTCGATGCTTCAGGTGTTCTTCTCTTCACTGTCGGGATTGATCATTCATCGGAAAAACAACTATGTGCATATGAAATTACTGCTGCTCATAGGGCTGCCACTGGCTCTGTTCGCGTTTTTGGGAGCATACGCTACCGGATATGTCGATGATATACTTTTGCTTGTTCTCTTCGAACTTCTTGTCGCGTTTGCTCTTGTTTCCCTTCTCCTCGGTAAAAAAGTCCGAGAAACATCAGGCATAAAGGAGCTTTCGATTAATCCGGTCCCATCGATTTTAACCGGGATCGGGGTTGGTACTGTCTCCGGTATGGTGGGGGCGGGCGGGGGCTTTATACTCGTTCCCATAATGGCGGCCTTACTTAAAATACCTCTTAAGATTACTATCGGTACCAGCCTGGGTATCGTTTTTATGGGCTCTATCATGGGGGCTATCGGCAAGATACTTTCACTGCAACTGGATATCGTTTTGGCCGTTCCTCTTATAACAGGTTCGATAATTTCGGCCGGATTCGGGGCCGGAATCAGCCATAAACTTCCCGCGAGAGCCCTAAGAATTATCCTCATATGTGTGGTTATATTCAGCGGTGTGCAGGTTTTGTTAAGGTTGAGCAGGCAAATCGGCTAGTGCGAAGCGAGTATTTTCGTCCAATAACCCGTTAATCAGGCGCCTGTAAGGAGAAAAAAAATTTTAGGATAAAAGAAATGGAGCCGACTCGGGCCGACAGATCGTCGGCGGTAATATGGATGCCCTTTGGAGACAGGTTTTATTCAATTTCAGCTTTTCTATTCAGTATTTTCCCGATACACTCAAGAAGTTTATGGTCGTCGTATTTGGATACAATGTCGTAGGCGCCGGCATCCATGGCCGCCTGCCTGTATATTCCAACCTCGTGACCGGTTACCACCAGGATACACGTCTCGCGACATTCGGGCTTAAGTCGCCGGATCATCTCGATACCGTCTATGCCCGGAAGCGAAATATCCACCAACACCAGATCGGGAACAAAAGATGGAATCTCATCGAGCGCCTTCTCGGCGGTTTCACTCTCCCCGATCTCGGTCACGGATGGAAAGTTTTTCCTCAGAAGGCGCTTTAAAATAATGCGCATCGAATCGTGATCTTCGACAATGTAAACTCTCATTCCCTTATTATCCTTTTTCGTTTAAACATTTAATCACCGGTAGTATAAGTATACATTCCGTACCCTCGCCTACTGTGCTGTTTATGATCAGATCACCATTGAAAAGCCTCAGTCGCTCCCTTATACTGAACAGTCCCAGTTGAGTCTTTCCCGCCGTCTCCCTCAGAACATCCCCAACAATAAAACCCCTGCCCTCGTCGGAAACCGTCAGACGCAGGCTGCTTTGCTTGCATCCGGCCGTCACCGCCGCACGATTTACTCCGGCATGTTGTCTCACATTGTTTAGCAATTCCCGAACCATCTGAGTCAACATCTGCTGGGTTTCATCCCTTATGGCACCAAGGGATTTTTCCAGCCGAAGATCAACTTTCAGACCGTACTTCTTGTCCATATGATTGGCCAGCCACTCAAGAGCGGCATCCAGCCCCTGCCTGCGCAGAATCGGCGGATTCATCTCCACCGACAGAGTCTTGGTTGTCTCAAGCGCACTTTCCAGCATCGCAAGCCCGTGGGCTACCTCTTCGATTTCCTCCATCCTCTCGGCCGCCTTATGTTCACGCAGGTGCTGGCCAAGAAGCATCTTTGCTCCGAGGAGTTGCTGCTGCAGATTCTCGTGCAAAATGTAGCTGAAGCGCTTGCGCTCCCGCTGCTCGGCAAGGGTCAGCGCCTTGGACAACGCCCGGACCTGCTCCGTGCGTTTGACCACGATATCTTCCAAATTCTGATTGAGCAGCTTCAATCGACTTTGGCTCTCTTCAAGATCGGCCTGAGCCTGCTTGCTTATGTCGATATTTGTTGCCGTACCGTACCATTTTACCAATCGACCCGATTCGTCACGCGCCGGATACGCGCGGCTTAGATACCAATGAAAGCTTCCGTCTCTGTGCCTGACACGATGCTCTATCTGGTATGTATCACCCGTTTTCACCGAACTGCTCCACGCATCGATGGTCGGCTGAAGGTCATCCTCATGCACAACCGGCCCCCATTTCCAAACACCATCATCACCGGGGCTGATCCCACCAAATTCACGGTATTTCTTGTTATAGTAATCTACCGTGCCGTCGGGGTCGGCGGTCCACACAAGCTGCGGCATCGAGTCGGCAAGCTCCCGAAATCGCTCCTCACTGCGGCGAAGCGCCAGCTCTGTGGTTTTCAGATCGGTAATGTCCCTTGTTATCGCCAGGATGGAGACGATCTGCTGTCTGTCATTATATTCAGGCACGAAAAGTGAAGACAAGTACTGGTGTCCGAAATTGGGACTCTCAAAATCAAACTCGACCGTTTTTATCTCTCCCGTTTTCAATACAATTTCGAAATTCTCTTTCCAGAAGGCCACCTTGTCTGAGGGCATGCCCAGCTCCTCATTGGTTTTGCCCACGACCTGTTCCGCGGAAATTCCATATACCTTTTCTCCGTACGCATTGACAAAGATATGGCGCAGTTGACGGTCCAAACGGGCAATCACCTCCGGGCTGTTTTGGGCAAGCGTTCGGAAATTCGCCTCACTCTCCCTGAGTCTGGATTCCGCCTCTACCTGTGCGGTTACATCACGCCAGGCGACGGTAAGAGCATTACCTGTTCTGGTTGTCCGGATATCTATGTATATCCCCTGCTCAAATACACCCACGGGTGTCTTGATATGGTAGGCATCCAGCGCGGCAGGCTCCCCTGTGCGAAAGACCTCCTCATAGATACCGGGCAGATCCCCAAGACTCTGGGGCGTAAAGATATCGGTGAGCTTTTTTCCGACGAACTCCTCCCATGTTATATCCATAAACCTCAAAGCCACCCTGTTGGCGTATTCAAAATGGTAATCCACAAAGGCGCCGGTTCGATCAGATACAGGTGTCATGATAAGAAAGGCATCCAAAAGCCCCTCGATAGCACCGCGGAATCGTTCCTCGCTTCTTTCCAACGCGGCCGCGGCCTGTCTCAATTCGGTCAGACCGGGGCTGATTGTCGCCCAGGCCAGAAGTTTACCGTCGTCATCTTTTACCGCAAACACATTACAAAGGGTGGGAATCGACTCTCCGGTTTTGATGTTACGGAACCTGATTTCACGCCGCCAGCGTTGATGCTTTTGAAGTGCGGGGATCGCCTCATTTTGGAAAATCGGGCGATCCTGGGGATGGAAATACTCTATGAGTTTACTTCGACTCACTTCCTCATCCGATTCAAGCCCGATTATGTTTTTCCCGGCATCGTTGACGTAAAAGGGCTCTAACTCCGGAGATGCCAGTCCGATAAAATCTCCACTGTTTTCCACTACCGATGCAAAAAGTTTCATGCGCTGTTCCCGATCCTTCAGCTGCACGGCCATGGTGTTGGTGTCGGCGATCAGGGCATCGAATTCGCTAAGTCCGCTTGCGGTCCGGACAGTGGTAAAATCACCCCGGGCGACATCGCGCATGTGTTTCTGAACCATGCTAAGTGACCGTGTGACCGCATCAACCGTGCGCCTGGCCAGAACAAGGGTGAGAACGGCTACCGCTATGGATATGAACAGGATAAGGGCGTAAGGAAGAATAAATGGCTGGAAGAAGTCGGCTACGAGCTTTGACGATCCGGCAACCCAGCCGATATCCTCTATGGGAACCAGCGCTCCCAGTCTTCGCCTCCCGCTGTCGACCGGTGCGGTGAAATATCCGCCTGCTTCCTCTCCCTTTAGTGCCTTACGAAGATTCGGGTCGCTTTCTTTCCATATCTCACCGGCGATTGTCAATGTATCAAGATGCTGATCGGTATAGATCAGGTTTCCCTGTCTGTCAAACAGGGTGATATATTCTCCCCTTTGGCGGTGAAGCGTGAGGATTCCTCCCAGCATTTCGGGCTGAACAAAAGCTGTAACCGCAAAACTGAAGCCGTCCTTTTCGTAAAAACCCCTTCCGACAATGAATCCGGGAGTCGATTCATCTTTTGTTCGGATAAAATCACTCACCACCGCTGTGTCGCCGGTTTTCAATCGTCTGAAATATTGACGGTCGGCAACATTGATACCGATTATCTGAGGCCTGCTGCTGTTGATAATAGTGCCCGAGGAGTCGATTATAGAAAAATCCAGCACTGCTGTATACAAATCCTTGAGGCTTGACAGATACCTCTGCACGGCAGCGGAATCGGTGATATTAAAAGACTGACGTGCGGCTCCAATCGCAAATGATTCGTTTAGAATATCCTGCACTTTCTGTCTGAAAGCCAGCCCGATGGCCCGGGCGACTTCACGGTTACTTTCAGTCTCCATCTGAAAACGGTTTTGAAACCAGTACACCTCAGTCAACACAACCAGAGTAAAGAAAACCATTACAATAGCCGAGGACATCCACAAAAGTCTGGATCTCAAGGATTTTGATCTGCCTTTAATAAAGTTCATACTCTCTCTTTGTTTCCGTTCCCTTCCCAGCAAAGGAATCAGCATAAAAGTTGGAGGAAGTTAGTTGCACAGTATGCAAAGTCGATTGTTTACCCTGACTTCCCGGCCCCCTGTCCCCCTAAAGGGGAGACTATATAACTCAAAGGATTGCCAAGTATGCAGGTTTTTCCTGCTTCCTGGTACTTTTGCCTGACTCCTATCCCTTGTGAGGAATATCTATATTCCCAAGTTCGGTCGGCTAAGCCTGTTAAGGGAAATCGTCAATCTGCCGCACCTAAATACACACTTCCACCCAACCATTCACGCCCCTTGGGAAACGGGTCTCCCCTTTAGGGGGACCAATGCCGTTGCTTTAAGGTTGATTTTAGCGATTCTCCGGGGCAAATACACCCCCTCCCAGCCTCCCCCTTGGCAAGGGGGAGGAGCTAACACTAAGATTAACAACGCGTTAAAGCCTTCCCCTTACCAAGGGGAAGGTTTGGAAGGGGTGCGTTTCTCAGGAGTCAACCTTAAAGCAACAGCATTGTTTAGGGGGACAGGGGGCCCGGGCACAAATCGTTCACATCATGCAATCTTCCCACCCAGGCGTAAAACCGAGTTTGTTTTTCCTACTTCCTAGCCCCTTTTCCCTTCTCTCCTTGCGCCCAGACTCTGCCGCGGTGACCGGTAATTACTCTCTTAACTATCTGAAAGGCCTACCCCCGTGCCGCCGTATTCCCCGGCCTCGTCTAAACGGCTCGAAAATCTCTTTTTCATGTTGCATGTCGAAGCCGCTTACGTTGTCACGAACAAAATACACGATTTCACCGTCTTTGTCAGTCGAGCCAAACCAAATATGTGCCTGAGATCTCTTTGAGGTAAATTTCCAGGCGTTTTGAAAGCGGTGAAGATCAAAAAGCAAGCAGCAAAAAGGACGCCGGCAAACTCACGATCCGATTTATCCGCAAAAAACTAACCGGGGAGTTCTGGGAGTAATGAGACCTGTGGTTGCGGATTTTTGATTGCCGGCACCTAGTCCAGCGTGAAATAAAACCCTGCGCCCTCACCGATTTTACCTTCCGCCCATATGCTGCCTCCGTGGCGAGTCACCACGCGCTCCACAATGGACAAACCTACCCCCGTTCCTCCGAAATCCTTCTCCGAATGCGTGCGCTTAAACGGCTCGAATATCTTTTGGGCGAATTTGTTGTCGAAGCCGACACCGTTGTCGCGGATAAAATAAACTGTCTTGCCGTCTCTATCTAATGTGCCGAATTCGATTCGGGTGACATCGTTCTTCCCGGTAAATTTCCAGGCGTTACGCAGCAGGTTCTTTATGGCAATATCCAAAAGTCGTTCGTCGCCGGATGCATAAACATCTTCGGTGATTACAAATAGAGTCTTTCGCTGGGGAGAGGTCTGGTGCAGCTCCCTCAAAAACGCCGATACCAGTGCCGAGAGATTGACATGATCGCGCGACATCTCCTGACGACTTATGTGCGACAGAGCCAGAAGATCGTTTATCAGCCGCTCCATCTTCCTGATACCCTCATCGATATAGCGCAGATACTCCCTGCCGTCCTCATCAAGCCGCTCCGCGTAATCCTCACTAAGGATGGATGAGAATGATGCTATGGTGTGAAGAGGCGAGCGAAGATCGTGGCTGACCGAATAGGAAAAGGACTCCAACTCCCGGTTTGCGGCGGCAAGCTCCTCGGCCCTGCGGCTAAGCTCGCGTTCCAGGCGAAGGCGGTCGCTTATGTCGATTCCCGCTGCAACGATATACATCCTTTCAGTCCGTCTGTCATACAGGAGGGTATTTCGCCACCGGATAAACTTTTTTTCACCCGATTTCGTTACCCAGTGATTTTCGTGCTCCACAACCCCTTCACATTCACGAAGCCTCCCGAAAGCCTCATCTATGCCCGCCCTTTCTTCTTCCAAAATAAGCAGGTCGTAAAACGAATTGTTAATCAGCTCCTCTTGCGAATATCCGGAAAGATGCTCACAGGCGCTGTTGAGGCGAACGATTTTTCCCGAGTCGTCGGTTATCAGAATCGGAGCACCCGATGTCTGAAATATCGCATCAACGAAGTTACGCTCACTTGTCAACTGCTCCTGGAGATTGTGAAGGCGGGTGATATCTGAGAATTCCATTATCGCTCCAAGCATTCGGCCGTCGACAACGATTGGGGATGCACTGGCCGATATCCAGAAATTATGCTTTCCCCGCTCTATTTTCATGATCTCATCTCGGGTGGTTTCTCCGTGAAGAGCTTTCCAGGAGGGTATCCGACCGACAGGAAAAGCACTGCCGTCGGGGGCGATAACCCGCAATTCCGCAATGTGCTCTTCATAGGAGCGCGACTTGTCCTCTTCCGTAAAGCCGATAATCTCCTTTGCCCGATCGTTCATCTGTACGATCTTGCCGTATTGGTCATATATGATATAGCCGTCCGGAAGTGCGGCAAGTATCGCCTCTACCTCCGCCCGGCGTTTACGGGCTTCCTCCAGTGTCCTCCTCTGTTGTGTTATGTCTAATGTAAAGGCCAGTATTTGCCGATCGGAGCCCGGAAGAACCGTGCCGGCAAGAAGCACCCATATTCTCGAGCCGTCCTTTTTGATATACTCCTCCTGATATGGTTCGGTAACACCGGAGCTGCCCAACTGCTCGAGTGCATGGTGGTCGGGCCCGGAATATCCCATAGGGGTGATTTCTTTCCAGCTGAGACCCCGCCGGTCAAACTCCCCCCTTGTGTAGCCAAGCATATTGAGAAAGTAATCGTTGGCAAAAGAGATCCCACCTTTATTATCGGCTATAATTATGCCGATAATCCGCGATGATACGATTCGTCTGAATCGCTCAGCGGAAACCCGAATCTCCTTCTGAGCCTTACGCATGTCGGTTATATCGGTATTTGTTCCAAACCATCGAACGATCTTGCCGTTTTTGTTTCGGATAGGCACCGCACGGGAAAGAAACCATCGATACTCTCCCTCCTTGCTTCGCAGCGGAAATGTATCCTCCCACAGCTCTCCAGTATCCCACGAGTGCTGCATGCGTTTGACCACTCTGTCAAAATGGTCCGGATGGTGCACCGCTTTCCATCCCCATCCCCGCATCTGCTCTTGAGTCGTTCCCGTATAGTCATACCAGCGTCTGTTGTACCAGAAAATGCACCCTTTCGGATCAGCCATCCAGGCAAGCTGGGAAATATTGTCGGCCAAATTGCGAAACCGCTCTTCACTCTCGCGCAAGCTGTCGGCGATTCTCTTGCGCTCGGTTATGTCCTCCACGGTCTTCACCGCACCGAAACGCACATCGCGTACATCACGGATCGCCGAAACGGTTACATTTACCCACAGCCGTGATCCGTCTTTTTTCACAAAACGCTTTTCATAGGTGATGGTGTCAACCTCATTGCGATGAATTTTATCGTTTATCTCGTCGCTAAGCTGGCGGTCTTCAGGGGCGGTCAGGTGATGCACATCCGTCTCCAGAAGCTCATCCCTGTCGTATTCAAGCATGCGGCAAAACGAATCGTTGACCGCGACGAATTTGTCGTTCAAGTCAACTTCCACTATCCCAAGGGCGGCATTGTCGAATATTCCCCTGAAACGCTCTTCACTTGCCCGCAGTGCTTCCTGTGCCTCTTTGCGTTCGGTAACGTCGTGTATTATCGAAAAAAGTTTCTTATTGCCGTTACTGGGCACCGGCGAGGAGTATACCTCCACCCATCGAATCCGGCCGCTGGAAAGCTTGTGAGGGAACACGAAATAATCCCGCTCCTCATGCAGCGCTCTTTGCATCTCATGTTTGATCTGCTGCGGTGAGAGCTGATTCAGTTCGTCGATTCTCATGGACCGAAGCTTATCGCGGTCGAAACCGTAAAACTTGACAGCCGAATCGTTGGCGTCCTCGATTCGACCCGTCTCAGGGTCTATTAAAAACATAATCGCCTTGTGTAGATCGAACATGCTTCGCAGTCGCCGGCGGCTTGCCTGAAGCTTGGCCTCAAACTCCTTGCGCTCCGAAATGTCCCGCCAAACCGTTACTGCCCCGATCAGCTCACGGTTGAAATCATAGATGGGCGAAGCCGATATACCGTATACCCTCTCCCGCCCGTTACGAACCAGAAGAAACTCCTCCTCTTGTGTCGTTTCCATCCTGCGAATCGCTCTGCAAAGCGGCATGTATTGATAATGAAGCGGCTTGCGGGTGGAGGGATTCAGAATGCCCCACCTGTCCGGCTGCTCCTTTTTTCCGACAATCTGCTTGGCGGACATGTCCAAATACTCACAGAGCATCCTGCTCACATCGGTGATTAATCCATCTTTGTCCACAAGCATGATACCAACGGGTGCATATTCAAGAATCGCATCCAGCACCTGCTTACGCTGCTCTATCTCAAGCAGGTGCAGCCTGCGGTCGGTGATATCGCGCCACCCACCTATAGCCCCGATTATTTTCCCCCACTTATCCAGAATCGGTGCCGAATTGACCGAGAAAGCCCTTTGAAGAACACCATCCCTAAGCTCGACCTCAAAATCCTCGTATGTCTCACCCGATATAGTAGATTTACTCAACGGAAGCTCATCGGCAAGCACCTTGCGGTCGGTTCCCGGCCAGTACATCGGCAGCGCCTCGAGTCGGTGCGACTCATTGGCCTGGATCAGGTCCTCGGCGGCGATTCCCAGAAGCCTTTCGGTATATCTGCTTACCACCCGCACCCGATGATTCTTGTCGGTGATAATGATTCCTTCAGGTATGAAGTCAAGAAGTGCCTCGAGAGTGGCGGATTTCTCCTCAAATTCGGCACGATTTTTCGCAAGCTCTGTTATGTCGTTACCGTCGACCAGTATCTCGGTTATCTCTCCCGAGCAATCCCGCTGTGCCTTTATGTTCCACGTGAAGTATATCTTACCGCCGTCCTTTCGTATTCCTTCACTTTCATTTTGGTAGTAGCTTTGGGGATCGGAAAAGATGTTTTGGACCAGACGGGAATTATCGTTGCCTCGAGAGTCGATTACCGGTATAATCGTACCCACAAAAGATCTCTTTCCGACGACTTCCTCGCGGCTGTATCCGAACAGCTTTTCACTGAAACCGTTAAAGAAGGTGATAACACCGTTGCGGTCGAATCCGATGATTATACTGCTGATCCCCTCCACAAACTTACGGTATTTCTCTTCGGAGTGCTTGAGGCTCTGCCGGTTTCTGTGCGATTCAGTGATATCTTCGACCGCCAGAAGGATCAGCTCCTGATTATCCTCCTGCATCTCAAGGCGCCTGGCATTTAGTACCATCACTCTCTCGCCGATATGTTCAAAGGTATGGTGTACCAGGAAATGTTCAAAGGTGTTGCGTTTCGGGATGATATCCTCAAGCAATATTCTGAGCTTAGGTATATCCCACTGACCGTTTCCAAGCTCATACAATTTTCTCCCCTCGGTTTGAGTAGCCGTTACTTTAAATGTCTCATAGAAAAAACGGTTTGCAAATACAACCCGTAGTTGATCATTCAAAATGAGAAGAGATTGTCGAATGGTATCGACTATACCCTGTGCCAGGCGCTCTTCCCGATCACTCTGAGCCCGTTGAAACAGACTTTCACCAATGCGCATGAAAAATATCCTTTATATGCTACCTGAACGTACATGGGCCAAATGTCGGGAATTGCGAATACAGTGCCGGCCCTCCCGAAGCTCTCACCGCACGCCGATAACCTATCACCCGTCTTTCGACCCTGATATATCAAACTCATCTCTCGACTCTCTTCTCCAATCTCTCATCTCACGGCACATGTATTGCACTTTATCATCTCCAGCAGGGGGGTAAGACATGAAAAAGAGCATACATAAATCGATCGAAATACATGCACCCAAAGAAAGAATCTGGGATGTACTGCTGAAGGACAGAACCTATAGAATATGGTCGGCGGAATTTGCCCCCGGCTCACATGCCGAGGGGGACTGGGGTGAGGGAAGTTTCATGTATTTCAAAGACTCGCGGGGCAACGCGATGTTTACCCGGGTAGTCAAACATGTTCCAGGCCAAATCCTTGAAATGGAATACCAGGGGCCTTTGGGTGAAGGAGAACCGAGTCCCGACAGTCCCGAAACCCAACATTGGAAAGGGTATCATGAGACCTACGAGTTGGCGGAAAAAAACGGTTCGGCTCAGTTGATTATCGATCAGGATGTTCCGGATGAGTACTACGAATTTATCCAGAAAGCCTGGGCAGGCGCATTGGAGAAGGTGAAAATTCTGTGCGAAGAGGCCGACACCTCCGGGTAGGTTGAGGAGACAGTCCATGGGGAAAGCCGCACACAGGATGAGAGCTGTCCACTCTCCATTTCCGATATTATACCTTGCACACCATAAAAGAGGTGGGAACCCTTGGGCAACCCACCTCTTTATAACTCACGCTTAGTTTTCGGTTCCCTTAAGCTCCAGAAGCACTTGCTCATTCTGAGGATCGAGTGTCTTTGCCTTGTTGAGATGGCGCTGATAGGATGCTGCATCCTTATTAGCTTTTGCCACTCTTGCCAGTCCAAGTTCCGCGGGGGCATACCTGGCATTGAATTTTAGAGCCTTTTGGTAATACTCCTTGGCCCGGCTGACCTGGTTTTGTTTCAGATAAATATCGGCACGAGCCGAAAATGCCGGCGCATAGGCGTCATCAACATAAGACACCATTTTATAGGTTTCAATTGCCTCCGTCAAGTTGTTTTGCGCCAGCTGTATCGCGGCAAGTAACATCAGACCGTCTACATTCATTGGAGCCGACTCTCGTATTGCCTTTACCTGACTGGTCGCCTCTTCAAAGCGTTTCTGATTGATCAGATCCACCGCGTAGATTTTGCGATGCTCGACATCCTTTGTAAGTGCAACCAGCCCCTTGATCTCCTCCTCGGCCTTTTTCCCCTGACCCATGTTTTTGTAAAGCTTATAAAGCTGCATGCGTATGCCCGAATCAGTTTTCTTTTTTTCTTTTGCCTTGGACAAAAGCTCTATCGCCTGTTTAGGCCGGTTGGTCTTTTCATAACCCTGCGCAAGCAACATCATAATGTCAACATCCTCCGGCGCAACGGTAAGAGCAATTTCCAGTGCGGCAAGCGCATCGGCTGTTTTGCCCTGCTTAAGCAAAATTGTACCCACACGTTTATTCGCCTCAAGCTCCTGGGGCGTAAGTGCAAGAAGCTTTTTGTAGGCACTCAACTCCTGCGTTTCGTTACCAAGCTTTCCATGGACCAGACCAAGGGTTTGCCAGATAATGGGCAATGTATCGATTAATTCGGAAGCCTTGGAGAGCATCGCGGCGGATTCTTTCAGGTTGTCTTTTTCTTGCGCATAGATAAGACCCAGACGCAGGAAATTACGATAATCGTTTGGAAACAGGCTGGTATTACTATTGTAAATTTTTAGAGCACCAGCCCTGTCCGTCTTCTCCCGAAGAAACGCCTTTTTGTAAGATGCATCATCATCGCGGATACCCGCTAGTAAAGTGTACTCATGATAGGCATCGGCAGCCTCCTTGTTCATGTGTGCTTTCTCGTAGGACTCGGCAAGCGGGCGTATGGTCTCTCTTCGGATTGTGGAAGAAGGATTCATGGCCTGAACCTGTGCCAGCATCTCGGCCGCCTTGCGGAAATTTTCGACATGGTAGTAAGAAAGTCCAAGAGCCGCATGGAACTGTACATCCCGAAGCTTGTCGCTTCCTACCATGTTTAAGTATGTCAGGGCTTGTTTATAATTGTTTTCTTTATACTCATAAAGTCCCACGGTGCGCGCCGTTTCTTCATCACGCGTATTCTTTTTCAGGTACTTCTTGTAAGCCTCAACGCCATTTTCTTCATTTTTCAACTTCATGTGAAGATCGCCAAGCTCTTTGTATTCCGTAGACGCATTGGAATTAATCAGCACTACCTGCTCATAAGTAATAACCGCATTCCTGGTATCTCCTCCCGCCGCCTGACATCGTGCAAGTGATGTCAAGACTTCCACGTTCCGGGCATCTTTCTTGAGTACTTCCTGATAGACCTTTACGGCATTGTTCCAGTCCTTTTTCTTCTTGTAAATGTCTCCCAGAGCAGTATACGCTTTTGTGTCGGCTTCCCCGGCTTTTATTGCGGCATTTATTACTTCTATCGCCTCTTTCTCCAACCCTTTGCTTAGAACGATATCTATGTATCGTTTGTAGATATCGGTAATCGCCGGATCCAGTTTTACCGCCCGACGATATGCATCCAAAGCACCATCCATATTCTTGCGGTCGTACAGAAGGTTTCCAAGACTCTTGTACGCTCCCGCACTCGTCGAGTCCAGAGCAAGGTAGCTTTTGAGATGTTTGATCGCATTTTGGGGCTGATCCGTTTTTACGGCGATCAAATACAGCCGTTTGAATACCGCAGAATCCTCAGGAGTCAGTGAGGACAGATCCTGATACAGGGAATAGGCTGTTTTAAGATCGTTTTTCTCCAGGGAGTATTGAGCAAGTCGTTGACGGGAGTCGATGTTCTTTTTGTCTTTGGATACTATACTTTTATCCAGAGCCGCCAACTTATCTTGCTCCTTATCAGCCTCCTCTTTCATACCCGCCGCAGTGTATGCATCCATGAGTTTAAGGCGGATTTCAACATCCTGCGGTTTTATCTCCGCAGCCTTCGTAAGTGCCTGTGACGCTTCCTTTGGACGTTTGGTTTTTAAATATCCGTCTCCAAGCGCCAGAAGGATCTCATTATCCTCCGGTGCTCCCGTCAGGGCAACTTCCAGGTTTACGAGAGCGGAGGATGTCTGCCCCTTATCCAGAAGAATAAGGCCTACTCGCTTATTTGCCTGAACATCCTGCGGTTGAAGATCGAGGAGCTTTTTGAAAGCATATAATTCTTTATCCGTCTTGTTTAGTTTCCCGTAAACCACTCCCATAGTTTCCCAAATAGTGGAAATGCTGTCGACCAGTGCCGCCGCCTTCTCAAGCATTTGAACCGACTTGGACAGAGTCGACTTTTTTTGCGCATGAATAAGCCCAAGGCGCATGAAATTTCTGTAATCGTCGGGATAATCCGAGGTGTTCCTATTGTACATTCCTATCGCCGCCAGTTGATCGGCGCTTTCTCTTAGAACTGCCCGTTTGTAAGCAACATCCCGATCCTTTACGCCCGGAAGAGAAATGTATCGGTCGTAGGCATTTGCGGCCTCCATCATGTTACCTGTTTTTTCCATCGATTCACCAAGGGGCTTAAGTATAGCCTTAAGTACCGATTCATCGGGCTTACCGGCGACAACCCGTGCAAAGTAATCGGAAGCCTCTTTAAATTTACCCAGGCTGTAGTATGAGTCTCCAAGAGAAATCAGGTATTCGGTTGTGTGAAACTTCTTGTCTTTGACCATGGATAAGTACTTCACGGCTTCGGCATGATTCTTCTTTTTATATTCATACAATCCTACATTTCTTGCCGTCTCCGCGTCCGCAGGTGTTTTTTTGAGATACTTCTTGAAAGATTCCATCGCAGCCGGCTGCCTGGAAAGCCTCATGTTGAGCAAACCCAGCTGCTTATATTCATCGTTTGCGTCTGGGTTTAGCAGCACAACCTGCTCATATGTGGTAATTGCATTTTTTGGATCGCCTGCCAAAGCCTGAGATTCGGCAAGAGAGGTGAGTACCGAAATGTTCTTTGTATCCGTCTCAAGCGCAGCTTGATACATCTTAACCGCATCGGAATGTTTTTTCCTTTTCCCGTATATGTCTCCAAGAGCAATCAGCATTTTCGCATCGGCTTCTTTAGCATCGATTGCTTTAGTAATTATTTTAACCGCCTCATCTTCGAGTTTCTTCTCTATTAAGATGGATGAATAATTCTTATAAAGACCGGTAATATTGGGATTGAGCTTCAGAGCCTGTCTATATGCTTCAAGTGCTCCCTCGGCGTCTTTTTGAGCGTACAAAAGATCTCCGAGATCTTTGTAGTAAGAGGCATCTGTGCTGTCTATTAGAAGGTAATTTTTAAGATAGAGTGTGGCGTCTTTTTGATTGTTTTTTGCTTTTGCTATCTTATACAGCTCTTCGAATGGCCGTTGATCGTTGGGGGTCAATACTGCAATTTCCTTGTATAGCTCATATGCCTTATCCGTTTTCTTTTCCTTCAGGAAATAGCTTGCGAGTCTGTGACGAGCAGCGGCATCTTTTTTATCAAGCGCAACAATCCTTTCATCAGCCCGCGCAAGCCCCTGCTTGTTGCCGATGGAATCGTAGCACAGCGACAGCTGTTTCCAAAACAGCACCCTGGACGGTTTCTTCTTCACAGCAAACTCAAGCTGCCCGGCGGCCGATTGGTAGTCGGCCTCTTTAAGAAAAAGGTCGATAAGTATCAATCGGGGCTCGTATAATGTGCTGTCCAGGTTAACCGCCGATTCGGCCGCATCCCGCGCCTTATCCCAGTCCTTGAGTTTGGCGGCACTCAAAGCGATTCCCTCAACAGCTTGGGCGGTGCGGTCAAGAAGGTAACTTTTTTGATAGCTCTGAAGAGCATCCGTGAACTGTTTATTTTCGAAATAATAGTCGCCGTAAGCCCTGAAAATAGTCGGCTCGCTGGGATTAATCTTCTGGGCGGCTTTTAGTGCTTCCAGGGCATCTTCCTTTTTGCCCATTTTACTATAGGCTGTGGCCAAATCGACCCATACCGCGATCGTTCGTTTGGACTGGGGCAGCCCATTTTCGGCGTATTGGACAGCCTTTTCATAGCTGCCTTTTTGTATAAGAGCGGAAAAAGTATCGTCGCCAAAAACTGAAAATGTCGTGAAAAAAAGAAAGGCCGCGACAACCCGTACAAAAAATTTAAATGTCGGCTGCACCATGAGAAACTCCCTTCGTGGTAGGTTAAACGTGTTTCGTCAAAACCCGTAATCGGTATCCGAACTCAAGACTAATGAGACAACATCAGGCATACTCAACCCATCAAGATACGATATTAAAGAGCAGGAAGAAGGACCTCAACCACCGCCAAAGATCAAACCGGAATGGGTATGCAGAATAAAAACGGCGGTGTTCAATCTCATTCAACACCGTCGCCGTCTATAGCTTAAGATAATATAACTTTCTGATATAAACCAAAAAGAATATTAAGGAATTTAAAAGATGGCCGAAAATGGGGATTTTCAATGGTTTATTTCGCCAGGCATTTACCCAGAAGCATGTGACCGTAAGCGGCGCACCCGCTAAACTGTCCAAGCGTCCAATCTATCATCGAATACAGTCCGCTGTGTTTCAGACGGTAAGGGCCGGGTATGGTAAAGCCAACACCGGTAATCTTCTCCACATGCATGGATTCGGATAGAAACTGTTTGAACTCATCTGTTTCAAATCGATATATATACTGAACGGGGCCCGAAAAACTGCCGATATTTTCGATCTCCTTTCGCCATCCCATCTTCTTCTTGCTCTCTGAAAAGTTATGAGTAGTTATAATCACTCGTGCTCCCGCCTGGGCAACCCGATTCAGCTCGTATACTACCCGGCTTCGAAGCTGGGGAGTCGGCAGATGCTGGAGCGCATTGGCGCAAAGCACCTTGCTTGTCGCCCGGTTACGGAGGGGGAGTTTTGTGAGATTCGCCCGTACACACCCAAGCTGTACGACAGCCAACGGGAGTTGCTTTCTCAAATAGCGAAGAGAATTGAGGGAAAGATCAAGTCCTATGACCCGGCACCCTTTTGCAATATAGCGCCGGATGGTTAGTCCGGTTCCGCAGGCGGCATCCAGTACTATATCCTGAGGACAAGGTCGCAGAGTTCCGGCCGCAAGTCGAATACTGGAGCAGTATGGCGGATCTTTTGAGCGTACCTCGTCATAAATAGCCGCATGTTTATCCCATTGAACAGACTCCGATTCGAAGAAAAGAGAACGATCCTCCTCGGTTGTAAAATCGGCGATTCCGTCAATCACGGGGTATTCATTTGCGCACTGCTCGCAAAGAAACCACCTGTTGGTCCTTGCGCCTTTCTCCAAAAGCCTGCCGCCCTCAGGATGTTTAGGGCAGCATAGAAGTTGTTTTAGCCACGGTTGCATATATGTTTCCTTTGGGGTATCTATCAGGTTGCCGTTTCAATGGAGTGTAGCTTCCGGCCTTATGCAGACAAATACTTCTTTGGTTTAATCGAGCCCAACGGCTGTTTGAGCTTTTTTTATTCGTTCTGTCCCCCTTGCCGGCGATCAGGGGTGAAGGGAATCAAGGTAGCGGCCGCACCGGCCGACTAAAAACTTATAAGGCATCATCGCCCCCCTTAGTTTTCTTTAAATAAAGAGAACAAAAACGATACCTGCAAAGTAAGATTTATGTTCTTAACACAATATGCGCGGATTGCAATGATTTTTTCTAACTTTTTCCAGGGATTTTTGTCAGACAAGGAGGTTTGTTCTCAGGAAGTAATTGCCGCCCATGAAAGATCTTTCTATGCATTTGCGTCTCTTAGATACTACCATTACATGATAAACCACATCTGCTTTATGACTAGACTATGGAGGAAAACAATGAAACTGGCACAAGTGGTTAATATAGATGAAGAGCGTTGCGTAAACTGTCACCGTTGCATTGCAGCCTGTCCGGTAAAGTATTGTAATGACGGTTCAGGGGATGCGGTAAAAATTAACGAGCAGATGTGTATCGGTTGTGGCCAGTGCATAAGTGCCTGTACTCATAAGGCTCGATTGATTGTGGATGATACCCGGAGTATGTTGGCTGCATTGAGCAAAGGTGAGCATATCGTGGCGATTGTTGCACCCGCCATAGCCTGCAATTTTCCCGAGCAGTATCTCAGATTCAACGGCTGGCTTAAGTCTATGGGCATAGCGGCTGTTTTCGATGTCAGTTTCGGAGCCGAGCTTACGATTAAGACTTACCTGGACTATGTAGAAAAAGCAAACCCGGAGTGTGTAATCGCACAGCCCTGTCCGGCGCTGGTCTCGTTTATCGAGCTGTATCATCCGGAGCTGTTAAAGTATCTTTCGCCCGGTGACAGCCCGATGATGCACACGATGAAAATGATCAGAGAATTCTACCCTAAATACAGATATCATAAGATAGCGGTGATATCCCCTTGCATCGCGAAAAAAAGAGAGTTTGATGCTGTGGGCACGGGAGATTACAACGCGACAATGAGTGAGATCGAGAAGCATCTAAAAGAAAATCACATTTCCTTGAGTTCGTTTCCTGAGACCGATTTCGATAATCCGCCTGCCGAGCGTGCTGTGCTATTTTCAACCCCCGGAGGTCTTATGAGAACAGCCGAGAGATGGGAAACATCTTGAAAATAATTCAGGAGATGGTTGACAGTCTGAAACTTCTTGCTTTAAACGCGAGTATCGAGGCGGCCTCGGCGGGAAACGCGGGAAAAGGATTTAACGTGGTTGCCAACGAAGTTAAGAACCTTGCAACAAGAACAGGCAAGGCGGTTCTGGAGATAGAGGAATCGATTATCAGCATACAGTCAAATACCACGAAAGCCGATACCGAAATCGCTCGCCTGGAGAAAACAATCGAGGAGATCGGCGATTATCAGCATTCAATTGTGTCTGCAATAGAACAGCAGTCTTCATCCATGTCGGAGCTTCATACCCATATGGACAGTATTGCGGATTCGTTCGACTCCATAATCCACCATTTTTCCAGACTAAAAGTAAACGCCATGAAAAGTAGCTGAGACATAATAAGATGTGATGCTCTTCTCCCGGCATGGTATTTTGGTATTGAGGGAAGGCAGATTGGTAACTGGTCGGGGCATCGGTACATAAACCAGGCGATACATCAAAAGAGCTGAAACCGAGAGGCGTGTAGCGTTGATGATATCCCAAAAAGGCCGACCGGTCCGCAACCGAATAGGGTGACATCGTCCCCTGGAGCGATTTCACCACGATAGATACCAACTGGAAATAGAGAAAAAAAATAGATGGTTTTTGAATATCTCGTTACTTATGGCGGTAAAGAGAATGATAATCAAAAACGAAAAAGCATTCTCGTTTCTGTTGTATAAGGTTTATTTCACCCCCTTTTGCAATAATAAGATATATGCTCTGAGGCAACGTACCTTAAAAAAGACTGCGATATAACTGGATTGAATCTTGCATACTGATAAGCGACTCTCAAGAAAAGAAATGCTTAAACTAAGCACAGGATTCCTGTTTAAACACCTTTTCTCATGTCACTTCTTTTCTTAAATAAGTAATCCTTTTTACATTCAGTTCAAGGAGGAGATCGATGGCATTTAATCCCCTGAAAGAGAGCGGTACGCCCATTGACAAACAGTTTCGCAACTGGGATTCCCTCAAAGTAAAACCTTACGACAAGAGTGATGTCGATCCGTACACCCGTACCAGAATCATTCTCATGAACGGAATCGAGATTGAGTCGGCGATTTTTTTGCATCAGATGGCGAGGCATACACAGGATTTGGAATTAAAGAGAGTTCTTTGTTCCGGTCGCCGCGTTGAACAGCAGCAACAGAAGATGATAAACTGGTTTTCACCCGGAAACGAATCTCCGCTTGAGATGACGATCGGCTATGAGCAGGTAGCGGTAGATCTTACCGCCTGGCTTGCCCGCACCGAACCAGACCCTCAGGTGAAGGCTGCGCTGGATTTCGCACTGCTGGAGGATTTCGATCATCTATACAGGTACGCCAACCTTCTTGACATGCAGGGCGGCTCGCCCGGCGCTATTTGCGGCGGCTACACAGAAATATTCCCTGGACGTCCCACTTCCTCCGAACACTGTCATCCCTTTGATTCTCTTTGCAAGCCGGTCGATTACAAAACTGCCGATATGCTTACAAAGCTTCACATACAGGTGATTGTAGCCGGTGAGCAGCAGACCATGAATTTTTATATGAATGTGGGACCGTCGCTAAGTGACCCCATTGGCCGGGGCCTGTATCAGGAAATAGCCATGATAGAAGAGCAGCATGTTTCTCATTACGAATCACTGGCCGATCCATCGGCTAACTGGTTTGACCGACTGCTTTTGCATGAGTACACCGAATGCTACATGTATTACTCATGTATGCAGCAAGAGACAGACTCACGCATAAAGGGGCACTGGGAGCAGCACCTGTCGGATGAAATAGAACATCTAAAGACTGCTGCCGGTCTTTATCATAAGCACACCGGCAAAGATCCACAGCAGATCATCCCTGAGGATATGCCGGAGCTTGTAAAGTTTGAGCCAAACAAGGAGTATGTAAGAGATATAATCAAAAATCAGCTTGATTTCACGGCGGACGGTACCGAATTCAAACCGGCATCCGAGCTGCCAAAGGAGCATCGATACTGGCAGTACCAGTCCATGGTCAACACCGACGGTGTCCCCAGTCTGCAAGTTATCGATGAACACATAAAGGAAAAAGGGCAGGACTATCGCTACGAATCCGAAGGCGAACATCCGATCGAACGTTTCCGTCAGAAAGCCGAAGCCGTGGTCTGATCATGAAATAGAGTAAAAGCTGTTTGCTTGGCCCCTGTTCGGCACTTGTCCTACAGGGGCTCTTTCATTTACCCGGGATTTGTGCCCATGATAAAGAGTAAAGTTAATGGTTTGTACCAAGCTTTTAGAGTTGGGTCAAAAGGAAACAGAGAGGTTTCTGTAAAATGAAAGTGGTGGCGCCTTCGATATAAGCAGATCGGCTGGGTAGATCATTTACATTGTGCAAGAAACTAATACGTCATTATCAACAAGTGCTTATTCGATCAGGCAATCGAAACCGCAGCTGCACATTTATTTCAACAGTCTTGTGATAGTCAGGTATGACTCTATTCTTCGCTTTGGCTAAAGAAGTTAAACACCAGCCATCCCATGATTATTATCATTGCGACATTTAAGAAGAGCATCAGAAAACCACCGGTTACACCGCCCCAGTTACCGGCCATAGCCAATATGCCTGCCGCTGCAACGGTTGGAACCAGGGCAATAGATGCCACTACACCTACAAGCGTGTCCTGCTTTTGATGCGAAACCGCCAATGCACCGGCAGTTCCGGCGACAAACGCTGCGACGATACTGTACCAACCAGGATTTGTACGCTCGATAAGCAGTTGCGATGTCTCGGCCTGGGCTGTATTTACACCGGTGGCATTGAGAATCCATGATGTTGCCACCGCAAAAATGAGGGCGATCGTCAACCCCCCCATTGTGATTACAAAGCCTTTTAAGGCAGTTCTAAAGTCCAGGTTGACAAGGCCGATCGAGGTAAGAACCAATGGGGGCATCACAGGGGCAATAACCATTGAGCCGATTAGTATGGGAATGGAGTTTATGGGATATGCGACTGCAGCCAGACTGCCCGATGAAGCCATCAGTGTTGCAAATACAAGATTGAATTTCGCCTGCGGCTCAACGCTGAACTGGTACTTGCGTTTATTCTGCCTACTTTGCTGCTTCTTTTGCTCATTTGACACGGAGGACTCCTTAGATTTGTTGCACGCAATGTTTTCTAAGAGCACTGTAACCCAAAATGTTGATGAAACACAGAGCCTTTATTCTGCACTTTTTCCGAATCTCATTCATCTGCAGGCTGCCAAAGGTTTTCTGACGTCACCTTCGTAGTATACTCTGTACAAAAGATGCGATGGAATAGTATCCTGTTGCGCGGGCTCCAACATCAGCACAACGGGACATTTCAAATTGGTATCCGCGCGCATGGTTATCGGCTTGCCCCGACCGACTATCTGCTCATCCACCGGCTCCACCGTGGTTATCGAGTCGTTTCTCACATAAGCCTCGGCAATCTTTTCGGCGTTGTAGGAGCAAAGCCATCTCGCCACAATCGGATTGCCCGAATCAACTTCCACATACGCAATCAATGGTTTGTTTGTGGCGAAAGGACCGGTCATCACAATCGAATTTCGGTAGAGAATCGCTGGGCTGTTTGCCTGGAAATTAATATCGGTGTCGGTTTCGGCCGACTGAGGAATTTCTCCGGGGGGAAATGTGCCGAAACGGGTATAGCGCTGTCCGGTACACAAATCGATAATTACAGTCATACCATGATCAAGACGTGATCTTAACTTACGGGATCCTTTCTTCTGAATCGACTGCTCTGCCCGCTCCTCGGGAGCGGCTCCCACAACCTCAGCCGCAGTCCCCACGATTGACGACCAAATATCTTCGGTTTCAATATCCAGGTCACCGATTACGGAAATTGTAACATCCACCGAATCTGTTGGAACAAAATATCCCGTAGCAATCTTTTTTTTCTGATCATACGCCAGATCAACCGTGCCGGTGGTAGAAACATCAACCTGGAACTTCACATTCTCATCCAATTCGAATTCGGCACTCGCCGGAGTTTTTTTCCTGGACAGATATCGCCATCCTATTCCCGAGATAGTGACCCTGACATGCTGAGAGTCGATCTGAGTGGTGGAGCATGAGCGGAGCCAGAAACTGCCCACCGACGGCGCTTTACCTGTACCCCCCGAAGCTCCCTGCTTTTGCGAAAGCACAAAGATTCGATCTTTTAGACGGCCGCAGGCGTTGTAATTCAACAAATCGATCGCAAGCTCTCTTATATTTTCACCGATCCGAGTCAACGGCCCGATATTTACCGTGTCCCTGGTTTGAGTTGTGTCGGCGGCACTCTCACTATTCTTTTTCTCTCCTTCGGTTTGACAACCTGCAAAGAAAGCCGAAATAAAAAAAAGCGCCGCCGGAATCCAGTTGCCCCACAACATTTTTTTGGATGAAAGCGTCATGAGTCAGCCTCTGCCGGGGTTAAGGTACATATCTTGGCAGAAGAAGATAGACCCGTAATCTGAGTTTTCCCTGACCTGCACTTAAGGCCTTGCACTATCTTCTCCAACACGTTAAACTGCAAAGAATCTGCCATGCTGATTCCTATAAGCAAGTTTTTGTTTTCTCAGTAAAAGCCTGCACGTTCGTTGAGGCTGCTAAATATCAATGTTTGTAGCCGGGACAGGTTCTCTGATGGCCGTTTTTGCTCTTGTTTGTCATAGTGACAGGCTTGCGGGGACAATCGTTGCAGGACAGCTGATGGGTGTGGAGGTGAGCTTTGAGTGGATACTTCAGGCAAGAATCTTTTCGCGGCGTTGCGAAATGCTGGAGTTCGCCGCCGTATCCAGCAGCCGGCAGGGTGCATTCCCAAGCGAATCCAGAACATCCGGACACTCGCGCTCTTCGCCGTAATGATGGAGCATGCAGGTGGTTATTTTTTCACCATTAAACAAAAACATATCAAGGCTCAGACATCCACCCAAAATCATCACGGCAAACACAAGCAGAAAATTCTTTCTTTATTCACCACTGCTCCCAAAGGATTGGTATACTCCTATGAACACCCCTAATATTCCCCGTCTGTGTGCCCGGACTCAGAAGGCCGATAAAAATATCACCTGGAGAATTAAAACCGCCGATTTGTCACGAAATAATTTTACAACCACCTCTTTTATTGCCTCTCTTTGTAATAGAAGATATACTTTTATTAAGATGAAGGAACTAGACAAAAATTCCGAAGTTCCATTCCCTCCATTCCTGTTTATAAATATTCTAAAACCATTCAAATAAACCTGAATTCGCGAGATATGGACGCTCATTGCAGAATTTAGCAAGATAAATCGGCGGGTACGGATGACAGATCTTTTGGAACATAACCAACTGCTTCTCGCAGTTCATTCTATTCACAGGATTCTTAACCGGCAAACAGATCAGCAATCACTTATTCAAAAAGTCTGCGAGCGGCTGGCCGGGGTCAAGATTGTCGGCACGGTCTGGATCGGACTTATGGGAGATGAAAACGAAATCGTTTTCTCGTGTGAGGCTGGATACGAATCCGACCTTGCCGTTGTTTCCAGCCGAATCAGTCGTGTTTCCTCCCTGCCGTGTTCCCAAAACCCGACGGGAGCCCAGACCTGGGTGGTAGGGGAGCCGGACAGTCCTTGCGGCAAATGTCCCTTCCGGGATTACATCGGCGATTCAGAGGTTATAAGCGGCAGGATGACACCACGGACCGGCTCCGATTGCCTGATCTGTATTTCCATTCCGAATCGAATCTCTTTAGATGAAAGCGTTAAATCTACTCTCCAGGAGCTTATCGAAGATATCGGTATCGGCTTATCAAATGCCCGGGAGAAAGCAAACGATGCGAATGCGCGAAGGAGCCATACGCTTTCGCCGGAAATGGCTTTGACCAATGACGGCATAATTTCGATTGATCCCGACGGGATCATATACCTTTTCAACCGGGGAGCCGAAAGGATACTTAGGTGTTGTGCCAAGGATGCAGTCGGAAATTCTATCTTGCGCTTTTGTCCAGAGGATCAGGAAGATATTCATGCCGGTATGATCAAGGAGGCTCTGCTAAATAAAACAGTAAACCGGTTCGAAACGACTTTAAAGTCTCTCGATGGAACAATTGTGCCGGTAGAGATTTCTCTAAGCGTTCATACCGATCAGGATGGGCATGCTCTGGGAATCACCGGTATCGTACGAGACATTACCGAGCGCAAAGAGGTTGAGGCCAGGCTCAAGGAAAGTGAAAAGAAATATCGTATGCTGTTTGAAAACGCGCCTATCGGTATTTTTCGAACCGACAGCAAGGGAAGAGCCCTTCTTATCAATCAGGCGCTTGCACGGACTCTGAACCTGGAATCGCCCAATCAAGCTTTATGGTATACCGACCTTTCAAAGCAGCACTACATTGACCCAAACAGGCGTACAGAATTAATCGAACAGCTAAAAACCTATGGGTATGCAGAGAATTTCCAATATCAAGCCAAAACCGCGGATGATCAGATTAAGTGGCTTACAATGAACGCTCGAATAAGCAAGATCATGCAGGACGGATCATTTACAATCGAGGGCTTCATCACCGATATCACCGAATACAAGGAAATGATCGATGCTCTCAAAGAGAGTGAATCGAAATTCAGAAGTTATATAGAATGTGCTCCTCACGGGGTTTTTGTAATCGACGGGAAAGGTCGTTACCTGGAGTGTAACAGGGCGGCGTGTCGACTGGTCGGTGTACCCAGGGAGAAAATTTTAGCATCATCCGTGGGGGATTTAGGTGCAAAGGGGGCGAGTAGCCTCTTGCGTAAGCTTCTGGAAGAGGGGGCCTTTGATGAGGAAGTTACCGTTAGAGGTAAGGATCAGCCCGAAAAGATACTGCGTCTTACAGCCACACGCCTGACAGAAGATTCGTTTCTGGCCTTTAGTGAGGATATAACCGAGCGTAAGAAATCGGACAGACAAAGAGAGTTGCTTACCTCTGCCGTTGAGCAGGCGGTTGAAATGATTATAATCACCGATACCTCAGGAATAATTCAGTATATCAATCCCGCTTCCCTGAAAATGACTCGTTATTCGAAGGAGGAGGTGCTGGGCAATCACCTTCGAATGTTCAGAAGTGAGGACCACGATGAGAGTTACTATCGTGGTATTTGGGAAACTCTTATTCGTGGGGAGGTTTGGAGCGGGCAAATGGTCTCCAGGAGAAAAGACGGATCGTTGTTGGTGCAGGAAAGTTTCATATCACCTGTTCGAAACGCCGAGGGACGAATCGATAATTTTGTCGTCGTAGGACGCGATATCAGCCGCGAGGTGCAACTGGAACAGCAGCTTCGCCAGGCCGAGAAGATGGAAGCCGTCGGGGTACTGGCGGGGGGCATATCCCACGATTTCAACAATATATTGGGCGGCATAATCGGATATACCGAAATGGCAAGATGGGAAATGAAGTCGGAAAGTCCCGTCTCGCAGTATCTGGATGGAATTCTGGAGGCAAGTGAACGGGCTAAAAAGCTAGTTTCTCAAATACTTACATTCAGCCGCCAGGGCAGTAATCTCAAGAGTTCTCATTTCCTGAAACCAATCATCGAGGAAGCCGTGCAGCTTCTGAGGGCAAGCATTCCGGTTTCGATCGATATATCCTGCGATCTGTGCGAAGAAACCAGGCCGGTCCTGGCCGATCCCACTCACATCCATGAGATAGTACTTAACCTCTGTACCAATGCGGTGCACGCCATGGGTGAGAAGGGATGTTTGAGAATCGGTCTGTGGGAAGAAAGGATCGAATCGGATCTGGAAGGAAAACTCGGCACAATTTTTCCCGGATACTACACCGTTTTGTCTGTAAGCGATACCGGACACGGCATGAGTGAATCGGTTTTGAGACGAATATTCGAACCGTTTTTCACGACCAAACAGACCGGCGAGGGAACCGGAATGGGCCTTGCCGTAGTGTTTGGCATCGTCAAAAATCATAAAGGTAACCTGATTGTCAAAACTGCTCCCCAAAAAGGGACTGTTTTCGAGCTTTATTTGCCTAAAGCCGATCCTGTTTCGGGCCCAAAAGAGGCCCAGGCAGGAAAAGAGATCAAAGGTGGAACCGAGCGGATTATGTATGTCGATGATGAGCAGGTTATGCGGGATATCGTGTTCGATCAGCTCTGCAGACTCGGTTACTCTGTCAGCGTATACGAAGACAGCTTGTGTGCTCTTAAAGAGTTTCGTAAAGCACCCGGATCTTTTGATCTGGTGATAACGGACCAGACCATGCCGGAGATGTCGGGGTTTGAATTGAGTCGTAATCTGATGAGTATCAGAGATATACCCATAATCCTGTGCACCGGCTACAGTAAGTACGTAGATGAGCAGGATGCTTTGGATGCGGGAATAAAAGGCTTTCTTCAGAAACCTTTCAGGATAAGGGAGCTTGATGCTGCAATTCGGTCCGCCTTAAAACATGACTGAAATATGACCCATAGTGTATTTTAAAAAATCACGAAACTCACGAACGGCCTGTACTGCTCTATAATTCCAGCCTTTAAACCGTTTCTCTCATCGTTTCCCGTATTAAGCTGTTTGTGCTCAACCTATTAGCAAAAAAGAACCTATGCCTATGAATGATATCAATAAGATGTTTCAAGTCTATACTATTCGCAATTTCAGACAAATTGCCGCCGTCAATAAGTTTCTCTCCGAAAGCGATCGACATGCCGCCGAGGTAGTCGGCAGTGTTTTACCGTTTAAGGTGAATAATTATGTGATCGAGGAGTTGATCGATTGGGAAAATATACCCGAGGATCCGATATACCAGCTCACATTTCCTCAGAAAGATATGTTGTCGACCGAACATTTCAGAAGGATGGAACGGGCACTCGGATCGAACATGAGCCGGGAGGAGATCGAATCTACCGCCAACCAGATCCGTAGGAAGCTTAACCCTCATCCGGCGGGCCAGAGTGACAACGTTCCCGTTCTAAACGGCGAGAGGCTCGGCGGTATGCAGCATAAATACCGTGAAGTGGTGCTGTTTTTTCCAAGCAACAGCCAGACATGCCATGCTTATTGTACTTTTTGTTTCCGCTGGCCTCAGTTTGTGGGAGCAAGCGATCTGAAATTTGCGATGCGTCAGACCGACTATCTTGTTCGATATCTGAAGAAGCATACTGAGGTGACGGATGTGCTGTTTACAGGAGGCGATCCCATGGTTATGGCGGCTCATACCTTCCAAAGGTATCTACAGCCATTCCTAAACGCTCGCCCCGGCAGTGTTCAGACGATAAGAATTGGAACTAAGTCTCTGAGTTGCTGGCCGTATCGGTACATAAGCGACTCTGATTCCGATGATATGCTTCGTCTCTTCGAAAAAGTAGTCAACAAAGGCTATCATTTGGCTTTGATGGCTCATTTCAATCATCCCCAGGAGCTTCAAACCCCTGCCGTAAGGGAGGCGATTCGAAGGATACGCGATACGGGGGCTCAAATCCGTACCCAGTCTCCTATAATGCAGAACATAAACGACAATTCACATGTCTGGAAAGAGATGTGGAAAGAGCAGGTAAAGCTGGGCTGCATTCCTTATTACATGTTTGTGGCCAGAGACACGGGTGCTCAAGAGTATTTTGCCGTCTCGCTGGCCCGGGCCTGGGATATTTATCGTAAGGCTTATCAGCATGTAAGCGGGATTGCCCGTACCGTTCGTGGTCCCAGCATGTCGGCAACCCCCGGCAAGGTCCAGATCCTTGGGGTTTCGGAGGTCGGGGGAGAAAAAGTGTTCGTACTTCAATTTCTCCAGGGCAAAGTGGCCGATTGGGTCGGCAAACCATTCTTTGCCAGGTATGACCCGGACGCGATATGGCTTGATCAATTACAACCCGCCTTTGAGGAAGTTTTCTTTTTCGAAGAAGAGGCGTTACAGTTTTGTAAGTGATAATCTATTCGCCTGGGTTTATTCTTTTCAAAAAGGGTCGGTTGATACCGGCTCATTCATTATATATATACAAGAAAACGGTATGAATGTCTTTGAAGAGGCATGAAACAGCAGGGTGGGTGAAGCCGTATCGGATGGAGTAAGGCTGCATTTACAAGAGTGGGCGGCCTGCTGAAAAAGGTGCCCGGCGGAGGTGTGGATTTTCTCTTACAGGCACAATACTTGCGTTCTTGCTTTTTCGGGCACCCTTAGCCGGTACTTATTTTAAAGTAGACAAGGTAAACAGTCGGTGCTTATACTCTATGCTTGAAGTAAATCAGAAGATTCGAATCGATGAGAATGAGCTTCACGAGGAATTCATACGCTCATCGGGTCCCGGGGGTCAGAATGTAAATCGGGTATCCACAGCCGTGCAGCTTCGTTTTGATGCGGCTCACTCTTCATCACTTCCGGATGATATCCGCAATCGGCTTCTAAAGATCGCCGGCAAGAGGGTTACGCGTGAGGGTGAGTTGATTATTCAGGCCGATCGGTACAGGACCCAGGAGCAAAACCGCCAGGATGCCCGCAACCGTTTGGTGAAGCTGGTATTGCGTGCGGCCGTAAAGCCCCGAATACGCAAGGCGACCAAACCGACCGCGGCCTCTAAAAAGAAACGGTTGGAAAAGAAAAAACAACATGGTGAGAAAAAAAAGATGCGCCGGCAACCACCGCTATAAAAAGGTAGCATATGGAGATAAGGCAACTTAAAAAAAATGATGCCGACAAGGTCGTGTGGCTTATCGCCAAGGCGATGAACGATGATGAGGCAAGATGGGCCAGAAAGACAATCCATTCACATCTGACCTGCCGTCGGGCAGGTGTGGATGACGGGCGGAGGTATTACGTCTGGACTCAGGGAGACAGTATCGACGGTGTCGTTGGGCTTCACTGCTACATATGGGGGCCTCCGGAAAATGTATGGCTGGCCTGGTTTGCGGTCTCACCCCTCTATCAATGTCAGGGGTGGGGAAGTAAACTGCTTGCGTTCATCGAATCTGAGGCACTTAGCCTGGGCTACAGGATGATGTTTATCGAAACTTACGAAAGTCCGGAGTTTGATAAGGCCCGCAACTTCTATTCGGCTAAAGGTTACACCGTAAAGGGCACAATCAAAAATTATCTTCCGGACGGAACATCGATGACTATTATGGGCAAGCAAATGTCCCAACAGGCTCATTAAATCGAGAAGGCTTTGGATTTAGAACTGATTTTCAGGTATTACGGGGTTGACTGGATAGCGGTGGTTTTTACCATGGTTGCAATCATCAAGCTTGGCAGCAAAAAGAAAAGCGGTTTTGTTTTGATGATGGTCGGAAACATGGCCTGGATAGCTTTTGGTATAATCAGTCGAAGCGCGGCAACAATCGTTGCGAATGTGGTTTTTTTGGGACTGAACCTTCGCGGCCTTATACGATGGACAAAAGAGTAAGCGGGCATCGATACTTATTACCGCTGAGCGCAGAAGCGATCAGTGTTAAAGCAGCGGTCGGAAATAAGCAGCTGCAAAAGTCCCGGCCGATAAAGTGGATCAACGGCGAAAAGAAAAAACATATGCCGAAAGATTGTTCGGGTAGAGGCCAGGTCAGAGGTGCCGAAGGTATTTTCAAAGAAGAGTCAAACCGGTTCACCGAGTCTTATCCAAAAGGAGTCAATAGTATGCGTAGTCTTTTAGGTGTGGTCGCGGTTGTATGCATGATATCTACGGGGGCGTGGGCAAGCGAAGCGGTGGGAGCACTCGAGCCCGAAAAAAAGCTCGACCTGGGATTCGAGCAGGGATCGCGGATACTTGCGGCGGGGATTTTGTTTGGCGGTTCTCCAGTGGGCGTGGACTTTGAATACGGCCTGAGCAGCAATTTAGGAGTACAGTTTGGTATAGGAACCGGGGGAACCGATCTGGGGCTTAACCTCCATCTCACCTCCGATAAGGACAAGGACTTGTATTTTTCTTTCGCAGCCGCGTACCTGCCTGTATTCGATCATCTGGTAATGCCCGTCGTATCGTTTGGATCGCGCTGGTATTTCGGAGCTTCGGCAAATCCCGGCTTTACTTTCGAACTGGGCTCTGCCTATGCATTCAAAGAGGGTTCGGCGGAGTTTATGGATGAAGAATACACCATAGATAAAAACCAGCTTATTCCCCGTCTGGCTCTGGGGGTGGTGTTCAAGCTCGATTAGCGATTCTTTCTGTAGGGATGTACGCCCGTGAGTCATTTCAGAAAAAGAATCGAAAAAGCAAGGTGATCCGAACCGTTACAGGAAACCGGCCAAGATTATTTTATCTGTTCAAAGGAGCATACGATGTCTCATCCAACCGTTTTGAAACAGGGTATCCCTATCGGTGTTTCTTCACCGGACGGCAAAATAATAGAAGAGTATTTCGGCCAATCCACTTCGGGCGAACGCGATGTCAGCATCGCTCACATGATCGCCCCGGCCAAATGGCGTGAACCCGTTCAAAAGCCATCCTTTACCGAATACGTGATAATCATACGCGGTGAGCTTCAGGCAGTGGTGGGGGACGAAAAAATCCTCCTTCATACCGGTGAATCGCTTCGAGTGCCGGCAGGTACCCTGGTCAGATATTCCAACCCATCCGAAACAGAGACCGAGTATTGGAGCATTTGCACACCGGCGTTCACCTCACGAAAGGCACACATGGAGCCTGTTGTCTGATCGACATTCACTTAAGAATATGCCAAGACGGTCTGCTCATGGGACTTACACGTCTTTTGCATCGACCCGTATTTAAGTTAGCCGACCGTCAGCGAATCAACAGAAAGCCGGTAAAGCTTTATAAATTGATATCTTTATGCAATGCCCGAAAAAATTTCGGTAAGCATGTAACGGAACAACAAATTGAAATCATCATATTTTCGTTTTTATGAAGAGTTAAACGATTTCCTTCCTCCAAAGAGACGCAAGAAAACATTTACCTACTCCTACTATGGAACGCCCTCGGTAAAAGATGCTGTCGAATCTTTAGGGGTGCCTCATGCGGAAGTCGACCTCATACTGGTTGACACTGTTTCGGTAGACTTTACTTTTCTGCTTAAGGGCGGGGAGCATGTCTCTGTGTATCCGGTTTTCGAATCGTTTGATATCTCTGCCGTTCACCGCCTCGGCCCATCCCCGCTTCGTACCGTCAGGTTTGTACTGGATGTTCATCTGGGGGCACTTTGCAGACTCCTGCGAATGCTTGGCTTCGACACATACTATCGAAACGACCTGAGCGATCCTGAGATCATAAGCATTTCCAATCATCAGAAAAGAATAATTTTGACACGCGACAAGGGGATACTTAAGCATGGATCGGTCACTCACGGCTACTGGATCCGCTCGACCGACCCCAGGCATCAGATCAGGGAGGTTGTAAAACGGTTCGATCTATGTGATCGATTGTCTCCGTTTACCAGATGCATGCGGTGTAATGGTGAGTTGTCTTCCCGGTCTCTTCAGCAGGTAATGGCAAAGGTTCCCGAGCATGTGGCCAAGACCTCCCGGTCATTCATGCAGTGCAAAGATTGCGGCAGAGTTTACTGGCGTGGGACACATACGCAAGCGATGGAGAAAAAAATAGAATCGATCAGGGCGTTTTGCGAAGACCGGGGCCGATAGCACTAGAACTGCTGTGTTTATTTGCCGGCACTTGATTTGATAATAAATGATGGCTCAGGGGCTCGGGGCTTATCGCCTCAACAATCCGAATATGGGGGGAGCGCTTTCCATGAAAATACTTTGGATACTTTTGAGTTTGATTCTTTTATTTATCTTCTGCGAACAGACAACTCCGCTGGTGGGGGTGTTTGCCGATCGGGAGACCATTCCGGTGACAAGCAGGGGAGATGCGGCCGATGATCCGGCTATATGGGTCGATACCGACGATCCCGGCCGCTCGGCGATTATCGCAACCAACAAGGACTCCTATGAAGGCGGTCTGATTGTCTACAGTCTGGAGGGCAACCGGATTGCAAGCGTAGAGGATCCCGGAGTAAACAACGTGGATATTCGCGAGGGATTTTCGCTTGGGAGAGGAAAGACAATCGTGCTGGTTGCGGCAAGCAGGCGCAAGGACAACAGCATCGCACTGTATCGTTTTGATACCGGCTCGCGAACCCTGGAGGATATTGAAGCTCGTCGGATTTATACCCATCCGGCCTACGGTTCATGTCTTTTTCATGATATCAAAAAAAACAGATACTTCTATTTTGTAACCAGCAAAGAGGGGCCTGTTCAGCAGTGGGAGCTTTTTGCCGCGCGAGGGGGGAAAGTGGATGCGCGGCTGGTTCGTACCCTCAAACTCCAATCGGTTTGCGAAGGATGTGTCGCGGATGATCGTCGCGGATACGTATACATCGCAGAGGAGAATCGG
>CAZPHU010000037.1:0-32302 GCA_964586285.1 uncultured Fibrobacterota bacterium
CTGAATTCGGGTATCGTTTGGAGGGCGCTTTTTCTCAGATATCCCGACTCAACCATCTTCTCCGGATTTATAAGCAGCGGATTTCCGGCGAAGCTGGATGTGCTGCTGTAGGGGGAGAAGTTTCGCGATGGATCGAGGGGATTAAGAGGCAGTATCTGCCAGTAGCGCTGTTTTGTGTGCACCAGAAAATCGGCGAATGCGTATGCGCCGTGTCCCAAGTCTCCTATGCCACAGTGTGAAGGCAGCGAAGTGATGTGCAGTAGAACACCGCTTGCTCGTCCATGCATAAAAACAAATCCCCACATTGCGACGCGTTGGCCGCTACTGTTCAAAAAAAACCAGCGAGAAACTATCTTTTTAATCAAATCACGGGCCAAAAAGGTTCTGCAGAAGATATCAGGCCGCCGTTTTGGCTTATGCTTTGCTCCTTGAGTGCCGAGTGCAGTTTCAATTAACCGGAAAGATTTATATGCGATGCCATAGATATTTTAATGTACGGATTTTAGCAGTCGGTGCGGTATTTGTCTCGACTGTGTTTCTGTTATGGTTGCGCATGAGATGGAAACGCTCGATGCTGGAGCTCGAGAAGCGCATCGAGCGTGCCACAGAGCGCGCGAAGCTTCGATTTGAGAGGATCGCCGAGGAAATAAAAGCCGATATAGAGCAGCAAAACAATCGGGTGTAGTCCTGAGTTTTTTAGGTGGAAAATGTCCGCGATCATTTGGACAGCGGATTCTCAGTTTTGCGAAAACGGAAGGTTTTGAGAATGAAAAAACTTGATACACTAAAACGCCGTAGTGGAGTAACTGTCGCGGGTGCTGTGTTTACGGTGCTTTCGGCGGCAACCGGTATGAAAGTTCTAATGAGTGGAAATTATAATGCAGGGAGGGAAAACGTGAAAGATCAGATCGGACAAACCGCGGGCGCGATTTACAAACTTTTAAAAGAGCAGGGCCCTGTCCCGGTCACGCAGGTCCCCAAATTGATAAACGAGAAACAGCCTGTTACCTATCAGGCGCTTGGCTGGCTGGCACGGGAGGATAAAATCGAATACGATACCGAAAAAACCAAGGTTATGGTTTCATTGAAGGAAAATGTCTGAAGTAACCGGAAACTGTGGGGGAGGGGCCTATGGAACGACCGTTTGAAGATCGCACGGAGGCTGGACGATACATCGCCTCAAAGCTTAGTGGTTATGCCGATCGTGAAGATGTATGTGTGTTGGGGCTTCCCCGTGGCGGTATTCCCGTTGCCTATGAGGTCGCCTGCGCACTTCACGCGCCTCTAGATGTTTTCGTAGTAAGAAAGCTTGGCGCACCCTTTCAGCCCGAGCTTGCAATGGGAGCAATAGCAGGTGGGGACGTGTTGGTGCGAAACGATGATGTGGTAACCAGTCTGGGAATTACCGATGCAGATATAGATCGGGTAGCCCAACAGGAACGTGAGGAGCTTCTCAGGCGGGAAAAGGAGTACAGAGGGAATCGAGCTCCCCTTTCGGTTAAGGGTAAAACGGCAATTTTAGTCGATGATGGTCTGGCAACCGGTGCGAGTATGCGAGTCGCCGTACGGGCGCTTAAGAAATACGAACCGTCGGCTATCGTTGTGGCCGTTCCGGTTGCGTCATCCGATGCATGTGATTATTTCAAAGAGCTTGTGGATGATGTAGTTTGCGGGATAAAGCCGCAGCCTCTTTTTGCCATAGGTTATTGGTATCGCGATTTTTCTCAAACCACCGACCAGGAGGTTAGAGAACTTATAGTAAAAGCCGAACAGACCTGCGTACATCACCATTGACAAATAGTCTCGGTGTATGCGGGAACTTGCCTTCGTGATGTGGCTTCAAAGCTCTCACTTTAGCTGTCTATATGGTGGTCTTTTCACCTGAGATTCCCAGGTCTTACGAAATCAGATATGAAAATTTCTTTGTCCTGGGCGATGATTTTTTCGCCCAATATTGCTGGTGTAACCTTCTACCTTAGCGTGTGGAGATTAAGTTCATGGGCAGATCAAAAACCACGATTACAATCGACGGCAACGAGGCCGCGGCTTACGGAGCTTATCACCTAAACGAGGTGATTGCAATCTATCCGATAACTCCCTCTTCGCCGATGGGGGAGTTGTCCGATCAATGGGCCACGGAGGGCAAGGAGAATATCTGGGGAACAGTCCCGCAGGTAACCGAAATGCAGAGTGAGGCAGGCGCGGCCGGGGCCGTACACGGTTCGCTGCAAAGGGGAGCGCTTACTACAACCTTCACGGCTTCACAGGGGCTGCTTCTGATGATTCCCAACATGTACAAGATTGCCGGTGAACTCTCCGCATCGGTTTTTCATGTTGCCGCCCGAACCGTTGCTACACACGCGCTTTCGATTTTCTGCGACCACAGTGACATAATGGCCGTCAGGCAGACCGGTTTCGGAATTCTTGGCTCGTGTTCGGTGCAGGAGGCGATGGACCTTGGGATAATTGCACAGATGGTTTCTCTTAGATCCAGGGTACCTTTCATTCACTTCCTGGACGGATTTAGGACCTCCCATGAGCTGTCCACAATAGAGCCGGTTACAGTTGAACAGATGAGGTCACTGGTGGATGATGATTTGGTGAGGAAACATCGCGCTCGTGCATTATCACCCGACAAGCCTCTTATCCGGGGAACGGCACAAAACCCGGATGTGTTTTTTCAGGCACGAGAGGCCGGCAATGGGTTTTATATCCAATGTCCCGCGATTTTAGAGGAAGCGATGAGGCGGTTTGCAAAGGTGACGGGAAGAGAATATTTTGCGCTGGAGTATATAGGAGCCCCCGATGCTAAAAACATACTGCTCATGATGGGCTCGGCAACGGAAACCGCCCAGGAGACGGTTGACTTTTTGGTCACACAGGGCCATTCGATCGGCATGATTAAACTCAGACTCTATCGTCCGTTTCCCACTGATGCGCTTATAGATGCGCTTCCCTCCGACATCGAGACGATTACGGTACTGGACCGCACAAAGGAGCCGGGTAGTGCCGGGGAGCCTTTGTATCAGGATGTTGTCGCGGCGGTTTATCAGGCTGTGAGGGAGAACAGAATCTCCAGGCAACCTGCCGTTATTGGCGGACGCTACGGCCTGAGTTCAAAGGAGTTTACCCCCGCCATGATTAAGGGAATAGTCGATAAGATGGAGAGTAAGAGCCTCAATCACGGTTTTACGGTGGGAATAAACGACGACAAGACACATACCAGCATAGAGTATCCGTCAGATTTTTCAATCGAGCCTGCAAACCGAATGCGAGCGGTTTTCTATGGACTGGGCTCGGACGGGACAGTCAGCGCTAATAAAAACTCTATCAAAGTCATAGGAGAAAATACCGATCTTTTCGCCCAGGGCTATTTCGTCTACGATTCTCGAAAGGCGGGAAGTCTTACTGTATCTCATCTTCGGTTTGGTCCCGATGTCATACGTGCGCCCTATCTTATAAACAGGGCCAATTTCGTGGCATGTCATCAATTCTACTTTCTGGAGAGGGTGGATGTGCTTGAGTTTGCTTCGGAGGGGGCGACTTTCCTTCTTAACAGCCCGTACGGTCCCGACCAGCTGTGGGATCGCATGCCCCGATCGATTCAGCATGTGATAATTGACAGAAAGCTTAAAGTGTATTGTATCGATGCTTACTCCCTGGCAAAGGAGATTGGGCTGGGCACGCGGATAAATACGATCATGCAAACATGTTTTTTCGCGCTAACTGATCTACTCGCAGTTGAAAAGGCTGCCGATTCGATCAAAAAATTTATTCGTAAAAGCTACGGTAATCGAGGTGAATCGGTGGTGAACATGAATAACCTTGCGGTTGACCGGGCGTTAAAACATCTTTATGAGGTAGAGATTGGGAAATCGGCTACATCCGATTTTGACAAGAGACAGCCCGTGCCCGAGGATGTCCCGCCGTTTATCAGAGAGGTCACCGCCGCCATGATCGCAGGAAAAGGGGATCTGTTGCCGGTCAGTGCTTTCGATCCGGACGGAAGTTTTCCAACCGGTACCACAAAGTTTGAGAAAAGAAACATTGCCATGGAAATACCGGACTGGGATCCCCAGACATGCATCCAATGCGGTAAATGCTCACTGGTTTGCCCTCATGCAGTCGTTAGGGCGAAGATGTACGATTCGCAACAGGCCGGGGAGGCACCGGTAGGGTTTAAATCCGCGATCGTAAAGGCGGGCAAACACAAGGGAAAACAGTTTACAATACAGGTTTCGGCCGAGGACTGTACCGGATGTCAACTTTGCGTGGAGGTGTGTCCGGCCAAAAACAAGAAGGAACCCAAGCTTCGTGCCCTTAACATGAGACCAAAGGAGCCGGTAAAGGATCAACAAAAGGACAACTGGCAGTACTTCCTGCAGATTCCCGAAGCCGACAGAAGCGACCTTGCGCTGGATTCGATCCGTGATGTTCAGTATCTGCAGCCGCTTTTCGAGTTTAACGGTGCGTGCGCCGGATGCGGTGAGACACCATATGTCAAGCTTTTGAGTCAGCTCTTCGGCGATCGGTCGGTTATATCCAACGCGACCGGCTGTTCCTCTATTTACGGCGGAAACCTTCCGGCGACACCATGGACAACCGACGATTCGGGGCGTGGCCCGGCCTGGTCTAACTCCCTGTTTGAGGATAACGCCGAATTCGGACTGGGAATGCGCCTGGCGCTGGACAAACAGATCAAATACGCCCGGGAGCTTTTGAAAAGATCGGCATCGACAGTTGGTCAGACGCTTGTGGATGAGATCCTGAATGCCGATCAGACCACTGAGCATGCGATCGCGCTTCAGAGAGAGCGGGTGGGGCGGTTGAAAGAGAAGCTAAAAGGTACTAAGGAGCCCGAGGCTCTTAACTTGCTGTCGCTGGCCGATGTGCTGGTAAGAAAGAACGTGTGGATTGTGGGCGGCGACGGTTGGGCCTATGATATCGGCTACGGCGGCCTGGATCATATCCTTGCGCTGGGGCGCGACATAAATGTTTTGGTGCTTGATACCGAGGTTTATTCCAATACCGGCGGACAGATGTCCAAGGCAACCCCGATGGGGGCCGTGGCGAAGTTTGCGGCAAGCGGAAAGACTACTCCCAAAAAAGATCTGGCCATGATGGCTATGACTTATGGAAGCGTCTACGTGGCCAGGGTTGCCATGGGAGCAAACGATGCTCACACTCTCAAAGCTTTTCTCGAGGCGGAGCGCTTTCCGGGAGCATCGCTTATAATCGCCTATTCGCACTGTATCGGTCATGGTTATGATCTGTCCCTGGGTATGCAACAGCAGAAGTCGGCGGTACAGACAGGATACTGGCCTCTGATGAGATATGATCCTTCGCTTCTAAAAGAGGGGAAAAACCCTTTGCAACTCGACTCCCGGGCGCCGAGCATG
Source organism: uncultured Fibrobacterota bacterium (assembly GCA_964586285.1). Classification (GTDB taxonomy): domain Bacteria; phylum Fibrobacterota; class Chitinivibrionia; order Chitinivibrionales; family CAYFVL01; genus CAZPHU01. The sequence goes on from CAZPHU010000037.1 coordinate 5,400, forward strand.
CCGCTTGAAAACTACATCTATAAGGAGACCAGGTTCAAAATGCTTCAGCACAGCCGTCCGGAAGTCGCAAAGGGGCTTTTGAAACGGGCCCAGCAAACGGTGCTTGAGAGATGGCGAATGTATGAACACTGGGCATCGATGCCGGTGGAAGCGTAGGAAAACAGGTCGCGTACCTCATAATCAAAGGAGTAAAAAAGATGGCTGATATTAAAACAAGTTATATGGGGCTGGAGCTGAGTAATCCGTTTATCGCCTCGGCCTCTCCACTGTGGAAAGAGGTCGATAATGTCAAAAAAGCCCAGGAAGCCGGGGCTGCTGCGGTGGTGCTCCATTCGCTTTTCGAAGAACAGATCACGACCGAGGAGCGGGAACTAAACAAGTACCTGCTTCAGGGCACGGAGCACTTTGCCGAGGCGATTACTTACTTTCCCGACGCAACCGATTTTCATTTTCCTCCGGACGAATACGTGGAGCATATCGCACAGATGAAAAAAGCCGTCTCGATACCCATAATCGGAAGCCTCAACGGAGTTTCGCCCGGAGGATGGATTCGTTACGCACGGCTTATCGAGCAGGCCGGTGCCGACGGAATCGAACTCAACATCTATTACCTTCCGACCGATCCGGCTTTGAGCAGTCATCAGATCGAGGATAATTACATATCACTGATTGAACATGTGAAAGGTTCCGTAAATATACCCCTTGCGGTCAAGATAAGCCCCTATATAACATCTCTCCCCTCTTTCGCCTCACGAGTGGAGGGGGCCGGGGCGCGGGCGTTGGTCATTTTCAACCGATTTTATCAGCCCGATTTGGATCTGAACCTCATGGATGCGGTACCAAACCTTCCTTTAAGCAGCTCCGACGAGTTGCGTCTTCGATTGCGCTGGCTTGGTATTTTGTTCGGTCAGATCGATATGGATCTGGCGGTCACCGGAGGTGTTCATACCGGCGAGGATGGAGTCAAGTCGATACTGTCCGGGGCGCGGGCGGTGATGACTACATCGGCTCTGTTGCGCAACGGTATCGATCATCTCAAAGTGATCAGAAACCAGTTTGTACAATGGATGGACCAAAACGACTACGAGTCGGTTGAGGATATGAGAGGAGTCCTGAGCCGAAAGTCTGTGGAGCATCCCGCGGCCTTTGAGCGGGCAAACTATATGAAAGTAATCGGCTCATTTATTCCCGAGAGACACGCCCAACTTTCGGTTAAAAGCCATAGGTGATGGTATATTTTTTGCAATATAACAAGGTAAGATAGAGAGAGTTTCATCTTTCACCTTTAACCAAGGTGCGGCGTATGCGTATTCCTTTAGAAATAAGCTACAGAGGTGTTGAGAAAATTGACAGTATCGAAAACCTTATTCGCGACAAGGCGGGTAAGCTGGAAAGGATCTGCGATTACATCTCAAGCTGCCGCATAGCGGTCGAGCAGCCTCAGAAGTATCAGAGTTCGGGTAATCCCTACAGGGTGAGACTGGACATAACGGTACCACCCGGACATGAGCTTGCCGTGGTACGGCCGTCGGGCAAGGGCGATATGCACAGCGATTTACCCTCCGTTATCCGAGCGGCTTTTGAAGCTGCCGAGCGTCAGCTTCGCGAGCTTAAAGGCAGACAGCACAGGGATGTAAAAACTCATCCCGACCAGCAAACTCAGGCGATGGTCGTGGATCTGTACAAAGAGCAGAATTATGGATTTATCCGAACTCTTGACGGTAGACAGGTCTATTTTCATAAGAACGCTGTGTTGCATGATGATTTCGATCGCTTGGAGATCGGCACGGGAGTTCATTTCAACGAGGTAGACGGAGAGAAGGGGCCGCAGGCCAGCAGCGTGCAGGTAGTAGACAAGCCGGGCGCACGTCCCCCAAAAACAACGGAGGAGAAAGCCCGGCGATCTTGAATCTGTCGAGTGAGAGTGGACGAAGAAGGAAAGGAGAGCTGCGCCATGCGTCTCTCCTTTTTTGTGTGTGCGCCCTGCAGGGCGCGGCTGCTTGCCGGGCTCGGTTTTTCTATGTTTCGCTTATGTGGGTTAAAATATGCAAATGTACCCATTATTGGTAGAAATCGCCTAAGTGGATAACAAAGAGGAAAACCGCCAAAGATCGAAAGCAAAAGATCGTTTAAAGCGATGGGTAAGGAAAGTCCACCTATGGTGTAAAGCCAAAAATCCGCGTCGCGACGTCGACCTGAAAAATTTTATGACCAGGTTTTTTCGATATTTCAGTTAACATGCGGGGGAATACCTAACTCCGTCTCACAGACACGAGTATTTATTTAACTCACGAGCCTTGATGGTCGCTTCTTGCGGTAATTTTCAACCCAAAGGAGGGCTTAAAAGCCCTCCCGCTGCTTAGACTCAAGAGTACTTGGACTAGAATCTGAAAACCGCTGCCGCGGGTGCGCTGTCGGGGACGCGCGAAGTTTCCAGCGCAAATACCTTACCTCCTGTATTCAGTGTTTCCACGACTGCCAGGTCCAGAAGGTCCTGATCGCCCGGCTGCGCATCGGGGTGGATACTGACAGACCTTTCCTGCTCATCAAAGGTACCCCACTGCTGCATGTCGTTTGCGACAAAGAGGCTGTCCACCCGCCCGTCGTGCGCGGCGGTAAGGATCGTCTTCAGATCTTTGCTCGCACCGCCCGTGTGTGAGCCCGAAAGCTCGGCATACCTGGCGATAATCGCCTCCCGTTCTCTTTCCAATATCGGCTCGACTATAAAAAGCGCCCTCTTGTGAAGCTCCGTTTCATCGATAGAGCTAGGGTTGATGGTGATTGATTCATCCATCAGTGCCTGATAGGTATTGGCCTCCTTGTAAAGAGGTATCAGATGATCGTTACCGGCCAGGATCAGAGGATCTTGCCTGCCCTGAAGGTAGTTGCGAAGCCCGTTGTCTACTTTCTTATAAAAGCGGGCAAGCCTCTTGTTGGATTCATCCAGTCCCGAACCCTGCCCGTGAAACATCGCCGCGCGTCTGCCGTTGACTATGGGCGGAGTCTCGGAGTGCCACTGCTGTTGACGCTCGGGATCATCCATAGAAAGAGCCTCCGAGATGTTTGGCGGAATGTCGGGAATCTGCACCTGTTCTATCCCATAGCGGTTACCCTCAAACACCCTTATGCCTCCCTGGTTTATCGCCAGGAGAATAAACTTTATATCCTCTCCGGCCAGGGGTATAAGAGGCTTTACATAGTGACGAGTTCCTACGCCGACAAACTGATACGATTTCATGGGCAGACGATATTCCGAATATGAATCGGAGGTGATAAAAACGGCCAGACAGTCGCTTTGGTGCTGCCAGAAAGAATCGTCCTTTATGCGCTGATAAGCCTGCTGTAAAAATGCTTCCGCATCACGCTCCTTCATTCCCTGTTTTACTAATGACTCCTGTGCTTCACCGAGGAGGTTTTTAAAACGAATTCTGTCCTGCTTGACATCCAGACCCTTGCGATGAGTCGGACTGTATATGGACACATGCATGCCGTCTTGTCTTGAAAGTAGTCGGGCAAGGTCCTGCTTCGTAAACATATCCATATAGATCACCCCCGTAGATTTAATTCTTTAAGCTGATTAGCCCACATTTGATTTTCTGCAAACACAGTGCCGGCACCGGTCCGAAATCATCGATTTATAGTCATAGTTTTTCGTCCTTGTGTACGGATACAAAACCTGCGAAAAAAGTCAAAAGAGTTGGCCGATGGAATGGATATTGCACTTTTATCAAGTGATATATAAAAACTGCTTCAGAGACGACGAAACCAATGAAGGTGGTCTTGTATGAGAATAATCAGTCCTGATTTCGAGAATGACGGTCCGATACCTTCGCGATTTACCTGTGATGGAGAAGACGTAAACCCGGAGCTTATAATAGAGGATATTCCGGCGGGGACGCGTTGTATGGCGCTTATCGTGGATGATCCGCAGGCACCGGGGGGGGTGTGGGATCACTGGATATGCTACGACATACCGGTCATGAGCCGTATAGGCTGGGGGCAAAAACCAGGCAAGCAGGGAGTAAACAGCTTTGACAACGATGGCTATGGGGGGCCCTGCCCCTCTTTTGGAGAGCATCGGTATGTGTTTCATCTATACGCACTGGATGATGAGACCAAACTGGCGTATGGGGCTACCCGGGAAGAGGTGGAAAATGCTGTCAAAGGACACATAATTGAACAATGTCAAATAACCGGGCGCTACAGTCGTCAAAAGACCGCTGCGTCCCAAAAGCGTTAAGGAGGTTTTACATGATTACCGCCGAACAGGTTCGTAAGGATGTGGTCGACCAACTCTACTGGGACGGTCGTCTGGAGGCGGCCGACATACAGGTGAGTGTAAGCGGGGGGGGTGAAATAGTGCTGGAGGGGTTTGTCCCAAACTACACCGCGCATGAGGCGGCCGAAGCTGATGCGCTTGCGGTACCGGGGGTGATACGAGTAAGCAACCGCACCAAAATAGGAAAGCCCCGCGCCCCGGATGAAGAGGGCCCTTCAGACGGCCAAATCGCAGAAAGCGTAAACGCGGTACTTCAGTGGAACCAGAGCCTTTCGGGCTCCTCGATAGTAGCCAGGGCCGACGACGGGGTGGTTACGCTTGAGGGAAACGTGGATGCCTACTGGAAAAAGCAGCGTGCCGAGGAGGTTTCCTTTGAGGTCAGGGGGGTGATGTCGGTTTTTAACGAGATCGCGGTGGTTCCCAGCCACGATCATACCGACGAGACCATTGCCGAGCACATACGTCAGGCAATGGAGCGGGCGGCCGACATATTTCCCGATCTCATAACCGTAAAAGTCGAGGACGGTGAGGTTCTGATAAGAGGAGAGGTCCCGGACTGGAGCGGCTACTATTCGGTTCGCCGCATCGCTCAGTATACCGGCGGAGTCACAAACGTCACGGTCGACGTTAGAATCCGCGACAGGACACTGGGGGAAATTCCCAGAGGCTCGCGTAATGCACGGGAAGGGTCCTTGCCCGTGTATGGGAGTGAGTAAGAAAGGAGAGGATTATGAAAGCAAGAGACATAATGACCTATTCGCTGGAAACCATCCAGGCTACAGAGTCGGTGCAAAACGCTGCCCTTAAAATGGAGCAGATGAATATCGGTGCGATACCGGTATACGATCGTGAGGTGCCGGTGGGGATCGTAACCGATAGAGACATAATCGTAAGGGCGATAGCTCATGGAAAAAATCCGGCAATAACAACAGTCGGAGAGGTAATGACGCCCAATGTGCTTTTTTGCACGGAAGATATGCCCATAGAGGAGGTTGCTCATATCATGGAATACAAGCAGATCCGCAGGCTTCCGGTCAAAAACGACAGGGGGCAGTTTGTGGGAGTGATCTCACTGGGGGATCTGGCCATGAGTGCGAATAAGGAGCTTGCGGGAGAGGTGATCAAGGAGGTTTCCGGTATCGTGTTCCCGGACAGTTAGTCTGGGGTGGGCCGATTGTCCCGTTTTTTTTTGCAGGCGAGAGTGTTCGTGCCTATTCGCTAAAGTAAAGGTATGTTTTCAAAAACAGGTGTACTCAAAGGAGATGGTAATGAGAAGTAAGGAAGAGCGCGTAAAAAAGGATGTCATAGATCATCTGTTCTGGGATACACGAATCGATGCTTCCGATGTGAATGTGTCCGTTTCGGACGGTGAGGTACGGCTAAGCGGTACGCTTCCAACTTTCGCCGCACGAAAAGCGGCCGAGAGGGATGCGATGCAGGTCAGGGGGGTTGTGTCGGTGATTGACGATACAACGGTTCAAACGCCCGCCGAGGTGCAAATGCCCTCGGATGAAGATATTCTTGTTAACATCACAAACCTCCTGAAGTGGAGTGCAAGTGTAAGTATCAAAAATGTCGAGGTTTATGTCAATCGGGGGATTGTAACTCTGCGTGGGGCGGTGGATATGTACTGGAAAAAGCGCCGCGCCGAGGAGCTTGCCTATGAGGTAGTGGGTGTTTTGGGAGTCGAAAACGACCTGGTGGTTACCCCGTCAAAGACACAGGTCGATCAATCGATCGCCGAGGATATCAGCCGGGCCTTGCAAAGAATAGGCGGTGTTTATCTGGAAGATTTGGACATCAGCGTAGATGAAGGAATAGTAACGCTGGGAGGAAGGGTGCCGGATGGAGTGGTCATGTCGAAGGTGATATATGCGGCCGAAATGACTCAGGGAGTAGTTGGCGTGGTAAACGAACTTGAGATTGACAAAAGCATGGTTGTAAGGACCGACTGATCTTGCGCCGCCCGCGTCTTACGCGGGGATTTAGGTGCAAAAACAAATCGAGCGGAAATATCGATTTCTCCTCGGAAAACCCTTATACCCCAACAACCGTCAGGTACACTATGAACGTTCACTTTGGTTCAGCTAAACAGGCGACCTTGCCGGCCGCTCCTCATGCGGATTTTCATTACCAGGAAGCACAAGATGCTCAGAGGAGACTTAGCAGATGCGAACATGTTTTCGAATATGCTCCTCTGGCACTTCTTGTCACCGATCAGAAGTGGACGATCTTAAAGTTAAATCGTGCCGCCATATCCCTTCTGGCGACTCCCAAAAAGAAGGTGGTCAACAAGTCGCTTAAGCGCTTTCTGGACAGGCAATCCATGCCCGCCTTTCAGCTTTTTTGCAAAGAACTGCTGAATAAGGGCGAAAACAGATGTAGCCTGACGCTTGCCGGAAATCCGATAAGGCATATTCAGATCGTAGCATCCGTAAATACAGAATTTATTCCCGATCGGACCTGCTTTACAGTGGGTTTTTTCGAGCTGTCCCACCAGGTCAACACCAGAGAGGCTCTTGTTGAGTCAAACAATCGACTGCAGGCCCTCATCAGAAGCAGCAGGCAGATCAACAGCTCTCTGAATATCGAGACTATAATGCGTCGGTTGGTTGAGTACGCGATGAAAATCGTGGACGGTACGGCGGGAGCCGCAGGGTATTATCAGGACGGTGAAATGGTCTTTCGAGAGTACATCGACCGGGGAAAAATAGTACCGATCTATTTTCGCTTCAAGCCGGGAGAAGGAGTGCCCGGATACGTATTGAGGACTAAAAAACCTTACATCTCAAATGATGTGGCGCATGATATCCATGTGATCTCGCAGGTACGCAAAGCTCTCAAATTCTATAACCTCATCGATGTGCCTATCCTTGCCAACGACGGTGAATTGCTTGGATGTTTCGAGATCCACAACAAAGCCGGGCACGGGCATTTCGATGAGAGTGACCGGGCGATTCTCCAGGGGCTTGCGGCCGGTGCGGCGGTAGCGCTTCAAAACGCGCGGCTTGTAACCAGGCTTAAACAGGCGGAGGAGAACTCGAGTAGAGCCCGGGATGAGCTAAAGCAGTTAAACAGGCAGCTTCAAGAAAAAAACCGTGCGCTGGATACAATCAATGCCAAGTTACGAGACCTGAACAGGCAGAAAACCGAGTTCGTCTCGATGGCCAGTCATGAGCTGCGAACACCTCTTACGGGAATCGTGGGGTTTGCCGAGACGCTCCAGGCCCAGGACATGCAATTTAGCCCACAGGAGCAAAAACATTTCCTTCACATCATTGAATCGGAAGGTAAACGCCTTGCCGGTATTTTGGGTGATCTTCTGGACGTGTCCAAAATCGAAAGCGGTGTATCGGAGATGAATCTAAACAAAACAAATCTGATTCCTTTAATCGAAGATACCGTGGAGATGATCAAATCAAAGAGAGCGGTTAAAATAGATAAGAACCTGACTCCACCCGAAACACTTAATATAGTGGGTGATTGCAATCGTCTCAAACAGGTATTCGTGAATCTGCTCGATAACGCACTTCGCTATACTCCGCCCGAAGGTACTATATCCATATCAACTCATCCGGGCGACCGTATGCTTCGGATTTCGGTGAGCGATCAGGGGCCGGGAATCGATCCCCAGATCCTGCCTCGGGTTTTCGATAAATTTGTCAAAGCAAAAAACGGTTTAGAGAGCAATCGGACGGGAAGTGGTCTGGGGCTGGCTATAGTAAAAGGTATCGTAGAGGCGCACGGGGGTGCTGTCTGGGTCGATACTGAACCGGGTAAGGGATCAACTTTTTCTTTTACTCTTCCTCGTGCGGTATGATTTATCCTCTGAGTTTGTACCACATAGAAAGTATACTGCGTTTTGCCGCCGAAATTTCGGGCGACGACATTTTGCGTGCGACACTCTTTACTATTTCGCTGTATGTTGCTTGTGGATAGAGAATCGAGTCGAGTTGTTTAAGTCCGATTCCTGTTTGCATGGCAAGAGTAAACATGTTGATGATTTCGGGGGCATGCTCTCCCAAAACTGTTGCTCCCAGAATCACATCCGAGCGTCTTTGTACAAGCACCTGAACGAAACCGGCCTGTTTTCTCTCGATTGGCGCACGGTCTATGTCCGTATAAGAACTCTGGAAAAGTTTATAGCCGATGTTGTTTTTTTCGGCCTCTTTCTGGTTGAGGCCGACCCGCGCGGCGGGGGGATTTGTATGAAGAACAACCGGAATAAAGAAATCATTTACTTTACGTTTGTTGGCAAAAAGGGCGTTGTGTGCGGCTATTCGTCCGCTTTTTTCGGCCAGATGAGCGAGCTTGTGCATCAGACAACAATCGCCCGCCGCATATATGTGAGACGTGGATGTTCTAAGAAATTTATCAACCGTTATAAGTGATTCACTGCTTTGAATACCCGCCGCGTCTAGGTTTAGTGATTCGAGCGATCCCCTCGTGTTGTTTGATATGATAAGCGCATCAACCAAATACTGTTCATCGGTACTTTTCCAGTCTACATGCAACATCCGTTTTTCTTCATGAAGCTCCACCCGTTTTAATTCAGCCTCGTCAAGCACCCGTATACCTATTTTGTCGAACCGCTTTTCTACGGCCGAGTATACCTGCGGGTCTTCCTGTGGCAGAAGATGCTCTTTGGGGTTGATTATCATCACGTGCGAACCGAGGTGGCGGTAAATTTGTGCGATCTCGCATGCATGGTTTCCATAACCGTAAACCGCGACCGAGTGCGGCCGGTCGGTGAGCGTGAAAATGTTTTCGTGTGTAAAATATCCGCATTGGTCAAGGCCGGGGACGTCGGGGATAATTTCCTGCGCACCTGTTGCTATGACGGCTCTTTTGAATTTGATCTCGGAGCCGTCTACAACCAGGGTCTTTTTTGAGGTAAACGAAGCGACTCCGAAAAACAGGTGTATACCTTCATTGGTGACGGTAAAGGTACGATACCTTTCGCTTATTTCACAACGGGTTTTGCGAACCAGTTCCATCACTTTGCCGAAATGGGCCTGTGTTATCGTTTCGGGAGACTCGGCTCCCCGACGGCTGTAAAGCTCATATGCGTGATGGGCCATGCTGTGCAGGGGAACATCGGTGAAGTTGAGGTATGATCCTCCAAGCGGTCCGTTTTGAATCAGGGCTGTGCGTGCACCATGAGCCGCCGCCTGACGTGCGGCGGTATACCCTGCAATGCCTCCCCCGATAACCGCAACATCGTAGTGGCGGCGCGGTGAGGGGTTTATCCACGGTTGAGGAAATACATTCTCTATGAGCCGGGTATTGTATTCATCCAGAGGTGACAGCTTGTCCAAAATATCCATTGCGATGCTCTCCATAAATAGGCCCTGAAGCCGGGAATCATTTTGTATTGAAATAATTCATTGCCAGACGATAAACAATGATAACGGATGCAATCGCCAGTGCAATCGTGACACTTATCAGCACAGTGGAGTATAGGGGCAAATTACCGTAAAAAATCGCTTCTATTATGACCTCTCCGCCGGCCACGAAAATGATCGTCCCCGGCAACATGCAAAGCCAGGTCCAGAAAATAAATGTACGGAAAGAGACGGGGGAAATTCCGAAGCCGTAATTTATCAGGTTAAACGGAAACAAGGGTATGAATCTGATAAGCACCACGGCCATAACCTCGTGTCTGCGGCTCAGAAGGTATAGTTTTTTGAGCCGGGGTTTTTTCTCCACAATACGAGCGGTTTCGGCGTGAGCTATATATCGGGCAATAAAAAAGGATATCGCCGCGGTTGCGGTCGCGCATATATTAGATATTATTATACCGTGGATTGTCCCGAAAAAAACCCCCGAAAGAAAGGTAAGCACAGATACCGGCACAATGGTTACGGTAAGTAAAACAAAAGACAGAGAAAAAATAAAATAGCCCCAAGGCCCCAAATTCAGAATCCAGCTCTTGAAATTCATCAGGTAATCGCCGACTCCGAACAGCCGTCCCGCTAAAAGCAAAAGGGCAACAACCGTCAACATCAGGGCCGGTTTCCAGAGTGATTTTTTCCCGGATTTAATGAGATTTCGGGTTTCCAACCCGATTTCGTTGGTCGAGTGATTATTTGCGGCACTGTCTTGCGGCACGATTATTCACTCTCCCTTCGCAGCTTTATGTTGCGAGGTTTATTTTGTTGCGAACGCGTTGCATCGGCGATCGCCGAACTGAGGTGGGCGCCGGCGATGATCACCACCAGAGTCAGATAGGTCCAGAACAGAAACGCAACCAGTGCCCCAAGCGAGCCGTAGACTATGTTGTAACGTGCAAAGCCGCTGTTTAGGTACCAGCCGAATCCGGCGGTAATAAGTTGAGTAAATGCAAAGGCAAATGCCGAGCCACCCGCCGCTTCTCGCCATTTGACCCGGGTATTTGGTACCAGGCGATAAACAAGCAGCAGAATGATAAATGTAAAGAAAACAACCGCGACGTTTACGGCTATATGAAGCATGTCCACAAAATACCTCTCGAGTCCGAGCGGAAGATTGAAATCGTCTATAATACTGATACCGGCCTGGAGCAGGAAAAATATCACCAGAAGCAAGAAGAGTCCCGCCACTATCCCCACCGCCATGAGGCGGGCTTTAAAGAAGTTGCGCTCCGGTGCCGAAGGCCAGGCTCGGCTGAGATTGCGGGTGAGAAGGTTGAAAGCACCGCTTGCGGTCCAAAGTAGAGTTATCGCGCTTACCAACCCAACCGTCTGACGTCCTTCAAGTACCTTTTGGAGATTTGTCTCAATCATTTCGTAGCTTCCCTTGGGGGCGAAATCGATCAGGAAATCCATGATCTGCTTTTGTGCACTCTGGCTGTCCATAAAGGTTGTTGCTCCCGCAACCAACAGAAGCATGAGAGGAAAGAGCGAGAAAAGGGTAAAGAAAGATATCGCCGCGGCAGCCTCGGGGCCCCGCTCCCCAATAAACCTTGTAAAGCCCAGTACCACGACCTCCTTTATTTTCTCATAAGCAAAACCTGCCTTTTTAAGCACATCCATGCTGACTCCGATACCAGACAAAGGTTTACACGCGCGTTACGCTTTCGGGATCATCAGTCTGCTTTCCGGTAAACACGCGCAAGAGTTGGTTGTGTCGCCTCCGAATTCTTTTGGATACCTTGTCGGAAGATTTGATTCCTATCGCTTTCTGATGCGTAAAGTGTTCGGGCTGCATATCTACAATAAGGGGTGAGTGATCGCTGGCCGATCGAATGAGATGGTTGCGGGGAACTTTGACATCCGAGACTTTTATCTCCGGTGAGACGAAAACGTAATCTATCCGCACCAGGCCAAGCAGAGTACGGGAGAAAACCCTTTTCTTAACTGCCCGTTTAGCATCGGTAAACCTCATTGCCACCTCATTGTAGACACGCGATCGCGAAAAGGTATTGAAATCACCGCAGAGGATCAGGGGCGGATCCCCCTCTTTTCTCTTACCGATCCACTCCGGCCCCAAAAGATGCTGTATCTGGTTGAGACGTTCACCTGCCCTTAACCCCAGATGAGTGTTTACAATATCTATCTGTTTGTCGCTGTAGGAGACACGCACCCACAATGCTCCCCGCAGTTCGGCTCCGGGGGCCTGAGGAAGTGAACCTTTCTTTATAACCTTCATGGGAAACCGACTGAAAAGGGCATTACCGTATTGCTCCTCTTCGACTATGAATGAGGGGTGGAAATGAAATTCCATGTCGAGAGCCTTTGCGATCTGATGTGCCTGATCGATGCCTCCCGAACGGAAACGCCCGACATCAAGCTCCTGCAGCGCTATGATATCAGGATCATAGGAGGCAATAACCCGAGCGATTCGGGCAGGCGAAAGGCGTCCGTCCATACCCAGACAACCGTGCACATTATAGGTCATAACGCGAAGCAAACGATCCCGCTTGGGTGAGCCGTAGGTGTATTGGGGCAGCTGAGGTGTTTTTTTGTGTTGAAACCTGAGAACAGCGTCGCGAAGGTCGATGGGACGCAGGTACTTGTGTTTGTCAAGAACATAAGGTGCGTCGTGGGAAAGAAGCGCAAAGCCGTGAGTTTCCTCTCGTCCCGGCCCCGCATGGGCGCCGTTTTCGACCGGAAAGGTAATGGGCTGTTTATCGGCACGCCAGCCGGAAAGGACAATGTCACCCGCGTCGGGGTGATGAACCAGTGCGGTAAGATCCGCAGCGGCTTCCTCCAGAAACGGATGGTCCTCACCCAGGACCCTGGCGGCATCTTCAGGAAGCTGCCAGGTTCCGTCAATCGTGTAGGCGACCGCCTTGCCCGAGCCGCTTTTCCGAAGCACGATCGGGACCTTGCCGTTTACCGCCAGATGTCTGGCAATACGCGTGCTTTCCCGGGGCGAAATGGGTTGAGTGAGATAGAGATGTCCGATCGGACCCTTGGCCGCGATATCAAACTCCCGGATCGGCGAGGGCTCCTTGTGGTGGTTGAGAAATGTGCTGAAAACCCTCATCCCAAGCAGGCGCGCACGCTGATGCTGAACGGTTTCTATGGAGCCTTGGGGTATTTCATCCGAGGACTTGTTGACAAATTTAAGTGCATGGGCAATCGATTCCTCGATCTTGTGACCTGTGTAAATTTCATACGGTATTGTGTGTTCCTGGCCGTGATCTGAAAACACCCACATGTCGTAATCACGATAGGCACTTCTTTTGGCCGCCCGCCAGATTCGATAGATCGCATAGTCGATCCCCGCAAGGGTCCAGTGAGCAAATCCCGAGTCCGGTCCCCGGCGATGCGACTGCTCATCGTAGCCGCTGAAATTCGCATGCACGATAGGCAAGCCTCTTGCCGAATCGATAATCACTCCCGCCGTAACCAGCTCTCGAAGCATGATACAGATCCCCACCCGGGAGGGGATAAACAGCAGCTCTTTAAAAAGGTTTTTCTGTTTGTAAAATCCCTTCGAGAAATCGATGACCGCAAGCACCAGTTCGATTCCAAGAAGAGCGATCACCCGCGCCCACATCGCGGAGTAAAGGAGGATAACTATCAGCAGCCGCAGTGGATTGGACTGGCGGAAATGCTGCCCGAAACCGTCAGTAGTCACGCAGAAATTGCTCTCCGCCGCCCCTCCCCGATAGATGTTTCCGTAGGAGCTTCCGTCCTTAAGGAGACCTTCATGTTTGGCCGACAGCTGCCTCTCTACTCTGGCGGCGAAGTGAGGCATAAGCATTGTTCCGCTTTCCTTGCGGTTATGATTTCTGAAAGCAAATGCGGGTACGGCTTGTTTGCGACCGTACAGAAGCTCGGCCTGAACAGCCGGTGTAGTGGAGGGGACTCCGGAGTAGAGAGACAGCAGTTGATAATCTTCCTTTTGGATCAGGCTCTGAAGAAAAGGCATTCTTTTCTCAGACATCGCTTTCTCAAATTGCTTACGGGAGAAACCGTCTATCTGAATCAGAATAAGCCCCTGCTCGGAGGCGTGTTTTTGGGATCGGGACAGGGACAACAGCTTAACAGCCCATTCGCTTCGGCTGAAAAAACGTCTGATATGGCGCATGCGGTCGAGTATCCGGTGGATCACAAATAGTTGCCTCCAAAATAGATTAACTCTGGATTGAATCGCTTCAATAGTATGCATGCAAGAGCCGTGCCTTAAACCTGCGGCTCTTTAAAAGGAACAAAGCTTTCTGCGGCTTAAGAGAGGGAATAGCATGATTTAGAGAATTTTGGTGCACGGGCATTGGCCGGGAAGCTATGTGAGACCGTCAGACTTTGGATTTTGTGCAATCACCCCTATAAGACAAATTCCGACGGCTTCCTTTCCTAAATTTTGCTTTCCTTCGAAAACATGTTATACAGATGCGCATACATCCCGCCGCCGATCAGGCCCGCCATGTACGCCCAGAGAAAACTCACCACACTTCCGATCGGCGGCTTTTTATATCCGGGTATCCAGACCGCGAGGAGTTTTCTCGCAATCCTTCCTCTCTTGCCCTTAGTGATTAACCAGGTGTACCAAAACCCAAAAAGACCGCCGACAATTGCGCAGGCCATGGAAACCGCAGCTGTATCCAGCGGGACGCTTTCCGACCGGTTATGATCATTTATTCCCATGTCTTTCCTTTCTGCGTGATTGTATACGATGGACCGCAGTGGTTGCCAGTCTTCGCGGGAGGCGCTGACTGATCGCCGCCATAACGGCGTTTTTGATCCCGGGGATCACCACCCGTTTGCCTTTGAGCATACCCTTGTAACCGATTTTGGCTGCCGTGCGCGAATCCATGAGCGGTATAAGCGGCGTGGAGGAATCCATTCCGGCACGGTCGTGAAAATCTGTTCGGGTCGGCCCGGGACAAAAAGCAGTGACATGCACTCCTAACCTGCCATACTCGGCATCCAGGGCCTCCGAAAGGTGAAGCACATATGCTTTTGTCGCATAGTAAACCGCCATTAGAGGACCCGGCTGAAATGCAGCGGTCGAGGCTACATTCATGATATGCCCCCAGCCCCTTTTCAGCATCTCAGGCAACAGTGCCCTGGTCAACTCCGTAAGAGCGAGCGTGTTGAGTCTGATCATCGTATCGATACTCTGTGGAGGCACGTCAATAAACCGCCCGAAAAATCCCACTCCCGCATTGTTAATGAGTATGTCGATCTCAAGGTTCTTTTCCCTCAGAAACTCCAGAACCTTGGATACCCCCTCATCACTGTCCAGATCGGCGGGACAAATATGAACATTGTTGTTGAACTTGCCGCTGATCTCTTCGGCTATTGCGGTGAGTTTTTCGCCGCGACGCGCCACAAGAACAAGATCGTTTCCGTCGGCGGCAAGAAGATGCGTTATATCCAGACCCAAACCTCCGGAGGCACCGGTGACCAGTGCGGTGTGAGGCGGATTATTTGCCTTCATTCTATGTCTCCTGTTTGACCAGTCTGCTTACCTGATCCACAATATCATTTAATCCCAGATGAAGAAAATCAAGAACATCGGAGCCGCTGCGGCCGCTTTTAGGCAAACGGTCTACAAACAGCTGATTTACCTGTGCGATATGCTCGGATGTCTGGGCTATAACGGTTGCCACCGCCGCTCCCAGGCTGTTGCCGTAGTTGTCCTCAACCGTAACAATCATCCCATTGCCCATCTGTGCAGCCTGCAAAATATCCTGCTGCCTTAGAGGCATCGAATAGGCGTCAATCACCGCGGCTTCAATGCCTGCATCAGAAAGGTATTTCGCCGCCTCGAGACAGGAGTGAACCATATACCCCGATGCGATCAGCGTGACATCCCGCCCTTCCCTGAGTACCTTGGTGCCGCCTATCTCAAATTCCTCCGACGGATCATACAAGATCGGAAGGTCGGGGCGCATGGTTCTCATGTATGCCGCGCCGCTGTATTCGGCCATCAGCTGTACGCATTTGTAAGCCTGAACGCCGCAGCTGGGATTAAATACGACAAGCAGCGGATTATCATCCCTGTTTCGGGCATATGCAAGGCTGCTCATGTAGGCCACATCGGTTAATCCCATCTGGCTTGGACCGTCGGCGCCGATATTCGCTCCCGCGTGCGATCCGACAAGTTTTATGTTTGCCCCCGAAACCAACGCCAGCTCCAGCTGGTCGTATCCGCGCACCAGAAACTTTGCAAAACTCGACACAAAAGGTATTTTGCCCCCGGCGCTGAGACCGGCGGCGCTTGATATAAGGTTCTGCTCGGCGATCCTGCCCTCGAAAAACCTCTTCTCGTCTGATTTGTATAGTTCGATGGAGTAGGTGCTGTTTTTCACGTCTCCGTCAAGACCTACCACGCGCGCATCGAGGCGGGCAAGCTCCCGAAGGGCAAGGCCGTAAGCTTTACGGGTGCTCATTAGCCCCTTCTCGAATTTTGCGCCATAAGGATCGTCGGTTAAAATTCTACCGAAATCGGGGTTCCCGAGCCTACCCGCGTTGGGCTCCGGTAATTCCTTTTTGTCGGGAAGAGGCGGTGTTAAAGAAACATCATCTCCGCTTTCCTTTATGATACCTTGTTCCAATGCCGTAAGCTCGGCATGAGCCGCTTCGAGCTGATCTTCTTTCAGTGGTTTGCCGTGGTAGTTTTTTTTGCGAAATTCCCCGATTCCCCATCCCTTGACTGTTTGAGCAATAATCGCGTGCGGTTTGTCCGATTCCGCAGCTTCAAGTAAAGCCTTACGTATCTGCTCCGGATCGTGCCCGTCAATGCGAAGTGTCTCGAAACCGTACGCCTGGGTCTTCTTTTGAAGGGTATCGGCGGATTGCCGGCTGGAGACAAGATCACTCTGGCCTTCTCCGTTACAATTAAAGATGGGTATAACCTCATGAAGGTTGTAGTCTTTTATAAAATCGAGCGCTTCCCATATCTGCCCCTCCCTGGATTCACCGTCGCCGATAAGTACAAATATTTTTTTGCTTATATTGTCAAGACGAGCGGCAAGCGCCAGGCCTGCTCCGGCCGAAAGCCCCTGACCCAGGGAACCGGTGGCCACATCGAAGAACGGAAATCCAAGTGACGGATTAGGGTGGCCGTCGAGAACCGAATCGATTTCCCGCAGGCTTTTTAAATCACCCAAAGACAATCTTTTGGCTTCTTGAGAAGACTTTCCATACGCCATACCCAAATCTGCGCAGGCAGCGTAGACCACAGGCACGGCATGTCCCTCACTGAGAACCAGGCGATCATTTGATTTGTCCCAGGGATCGGCCGGATCGTGACGCATCATGCGATACATAAGCACCGTTACTATATGCACAAGCGACAGAGCCGAGGTTGCATGCCCCGATCCGGCGGCGGTGGTCATATCTATTATCATTCGGGAGAGTTGAATCGCTTTTCGGTTGATTTGTCCGGAGAAGTCCATAAATCTTATCCTCTGATGAATCGGTGAAACGATTTTATGCATCAATACAAAATCGCATTTACATCACAACCCCTCGGCCGCTGATACATGGAGAACTCTTGTATTTCTTCGCCGTTTCAGCCGGCAGCCCCTTAAGACGAAACGGTGATCGGCGCGAGAAGCGCATCGGCGACCTGTTGCTCTTTTTCTTGTCCGTAAAGTATGGCGATCAGCTCCAGGGCAAACTCCATGGCCGTTCCGGGGCCCTGACTGGTCACGCAGTTTCCATCCACAACCACCCGTTTACCCGCAGCTTCACGATTCTCCAGTTTTTCTTCGAATGAGGGAAAACATGTTGCCCGCCTCTGTCCAAGAAGACCGTGAGGCTGAAGCACCAGAGCGGGGGAGGCACAGATCGCCCCATACAAACGCCCGGATTGCTTTTGGGCGTGAAGCTTGTCGATGAGGACGGATGATTTACCGAGGTGCTGCGCGCCCGTTTTTCCCCCGGGCAGCACTATACAGTCATACTGTTCGGAAATACATTCCTCGATTAGCTTGTCTGCGACTATCCGTACACCGCGGGATGCCTCTATCTGTTTGTCGGGCATGACCGATGCGACCGTTACCAGTGCACCGGCCCGCCGAAGAATGTCTATTATGGTAACTGCTTCGATTTCTTCACTTCCATCCGCGATCGGAACGAGTACAGATTTCATAAAGCCTCCGATGGATTAGGATCATGGAATAAAGATATAGTAATCAGGAACAAGAAACGAGTGTGAAAATACATACTGTTTTAGTTGAGCCGGAATAAACGCGATGTATTTAAACAAGCCGCCTGACCTGATTCATCCTCTCTTGTCACACCTGCTGCTTTTGCAGCTGTCTTTAAGACAGGACACGGGATCAAGTTCTAACTATTAAATAAGGAGTAACATATCCCCCAAATCCTGGTCCTTGTGTCCTGTTTCCTGCTCTCAAAGCAACCTTACACTACTTCTGGGTCTGAAGAAGCTTTGCTTCCACGGAAATGTCGGCCCCCTTGAAAAGCTGCGATACCGGACAGCCGTCTTTTGCGGCGGCGGCCTGTTTCTCAAATTCTTCTTCGCTGATTCCCGGCACGACACCTTCGGTTTGGAGACGAACGGTGGTGATCGCAAATCCTTCGCCCTTCTTCTCGACTGTAACCTTGGCGGTGGTCTCTATTCTCTCCGATTTATACCCGGCCTGTTCCAACAGCATGGAAAAGGCCTGAGAAAAACATCCCGCATGAGCAGCTCCCAAAAGCTCCTCGGGATTGGTTCCGCTTTCGTTTTCGAAGCGTGATGCCGCGGAATAGGAGCCCTGCCAGGTATTATTACCAATGGTCATTCTCCCCTTGCCTTCCTTAAGTGTCCCTTCCCAGACGGCTTTGCTTGAACGTGTAGGCATAATATGTCCTTTCGATTAGGAGTGAAATGAAATATCGAAGGGAAAGGATGCAACAATTTTTATGCCAAAAGGGAAGAGGGAGGGGGATTTTACGGCGAAGGCTTTGGTGACGGCCGTCGCAAGGTATCCTTTGCGCTTTAGACCTTCAGAAAAAAACGCCTGTGTCAAAAATCATTTACTCAATTCGATATTTAACCCGCTTGTATCACCGGCGAGGGTAAAGGAGTAATCTTTAAAAGACGGCCGGCCGAATGTCTTTGCTCCATTCCAGGATAAACCCCACGGCTCCTTTGGACCAAACATGCCCATGTCAAGTTTCTGGTTGCCGTTCATATCCTGAAAACATCGGATTCCATAGACCCCCGCTTTGATATTCTCAAATTTATAGGTTACATTACCATTTGCGGCGGCGGCGGAATCGGGCCTGATAATCCGGGAGGAGATTCCGGTGGACGCTTCTTGGGAGGTTTGTTCATCGACCAGAAGAATGTAGACCGGTTTGCTGTGAGTCAGGAGTATTTTTCCGGAGATCGTAAATGTCTGATCATCGGCCAGGCTGTTTGCATAAAGCAGAAAAAGCAGTGTCGTAAAGCAGGTTCGCATAATCATTTGCTCGCTTCTGTTGAGTTTGGTTTGAATCGTGATATACAGTCGGAAATTTCCCGGTATACCTGGTGCCCTAAAAGCCTGCTTATGATTTTACCCTTTGCGGCACACTTAAAGAACTTCTGCAGGCCGGCCTTGTGAATGGACATCTCTGATCTTCTTTGCTATTATATATATCCTTTCGGATTGAAACTCAAAATCGTAAATTGGTTGTCTCTGATTCATCTCAAGGATCTCAAACCCATATCCGTCAAGATACCTCTTTAATTGATCCTGAGTATAAGTCCTGAAAAAAACAGGGGCGTCTTCCGTATCGTAATATCCGTAGAAATCTCCCGCATGCACCGTAACGGCAAGCGTGCCGTTTATCTTAAGAAGTCGGTTAAAATCTTCGAAAAGCTTATCCAGTTGTTGATCGGGAATATGAATTATCGAATAGAAGGCATTTATTCCGTCGAAAGATCTATCTTCAAAATTCATTCCGGTCATATCCATCTGTCGAAAGTCGATATGTGGATATTGCTTCTTTGCGGTTTCGATACAATTCTTTGAAAGATCGATACTTACTACCCCGAATCCATTTTCATGAAAATAACGGGCCTGTTGAGCAGTCGAACAGCATCCGATATCCAGAATCCTCCCACTTTCTGCTGTCGCCGAGATAAATCGATCCAGAAACTGCTTGTCGTAAGGCTTTTTTGCCAACTCATCCGCGTACATATTCAAGTAATCAAGATGAGTATCGTCGTAATAATCCGAACAAGAAATCGCGGCTTTTTTTAAGTCGATTTTGTTTCCCACTTGACCCATCTCCCGTTAATTTTCTCATAACTCGGGCTGTTTCTGTTTGCTTCTCGTTTTGATTCCCGGAAATCCGAAAGAACTATCATTTTCATCCTTCGGCGGGTATCGAGTATCTGCGTCTTACACTGATCGTCATGTTTTGATCTGCGGAAAAATCCCTCACCGCATCGAATAGTACAAGTTTTACTGATCATCGGCTTTCTTATGTAAAATGTGTCGAATCTTATGTGCGATGACATGTCGACGAAAAGGTTTGGTCAAAAATCCGCTGATGCCCAAAGCCAAAGCCTTCTCTTCATCGACCAGCTTGCTGTATCCGGTGCAAAGAATAATCGGAATATCCGGCTGGATCCTGCGGATTTCCTGAGCAAGCTCCAGCCCGGGCATGTTGGGCATGGTTTGGTCGGTTATAACCAGGTCGAAAGACCCGGGGTCAATTTTAAAAGCATTCAATGCATGCTGCGGATTATCGTAAACGGTAACCGTGTAGCCTAAATTGTCAAGCAGATCCTGGGCCATTTCACCCATCATCCGCTCATCATCGACAAACAATATCCGCTCGCTACCGCCCTCTACGGGGGATTGGGCTGCAACAGTAGTCGCAGGTTTTTCCTGACCGCATTTGGGCAGATAAACCCGGAAACAGCTTCCGTGCCCGGGAGTGCTTTCTACCGTAACAGTTCCTTCGTGCCGCTGGACGATGCCAAACAGCACGGCCATGCCCATTCCAGTTCCTTCGCCGGGGCCTTTTGTGGTGAAAAACGGCTCGAACACTCGTCCGAGCGTCGTCGCATCCATTCCGCATCCGTTATCACGCACTGTAATGACTGAATACATGCCGGGGGGTACCGTCCCGGTGCGTCCCTCGATTCCCCTTTGGAAAAACTCCTCTTTATAGATGATTTCCAGCACCCCCTTCTCGTTTCTCATCGCTTGGGCGGCATTGGTGCACAGATTCATCACGATCTCATGTATTTGTGTAGGATCCGCAAGGACCGGTCTGGTTTCATGCGCCAGCTCACTCTTTATTTGAATAGATGACGGAAGACTGGCGCGCAGCAATTCTATAACCTCTTTGAGTATGGGGCTCAGGTATTGCGGCGTTTTCTCTTCAATGCCGCTGCGGCTGAAGTTGAGTATCTGACGTACAAGGTTTTTTGCTCGATCGCCGCCTTCAAGAATGTGCTGCAGATTTTTTGCAAGCCGGCTCCCCGCGGGAACATCGTACAGGGACATGTCTGCATAGCCGATTATGCCGCCGAGGATATTGTTGAAGTCATGAGCTATACCCCCGGCAAGCGTGCCGATCGATTCCATTTTCTCGGCCTGTCTCAGACGATCATTAAGCCGCCTGGTCTCGGTGATGTCCAGAAAGACGGTTATTGCCGCAATCACTTCCGCGCCGTTTCCATATATCGGTGCCGCGTTGGCCCAGACTACTCTGTCTTCTCCATTATCGCGCCTGATGATGAGTTCTTTTTCGCAGGTCTCGCCATACATGATCGCCCGCGCCAGAGGCACATCGTCGTTTTTACAATCGGTTCGGTCAAGCTCTAGTATCCGCCAGCTTTTTGCATAGTTTTGAATACCTACACCTTCTACAAGTTCCTCTCTTGACTTGCCGCTAATACGCAGGGCAGCCTCATTGACGTATCGAATTTTACCATGCGGAGCCTCGGCTATGACGATACCGGTGTGGCTGTTGTTAAGCGCCGCCTGCAGTAGAGCCTCATTCTCCCTGAGTGTCTTCTCCGCAAGCTTGCGATCGGTAATATCAATGGATATGCCTCCAATATAAAGCGGCCGGTCCTCAGGGATAATCGGAAATTTTACCGAAAGGAAAGATCGTCTTTCGCCCCCCAGCTCAACATCCTCCTCTACCTGAAGCGCGTTGAGTGTCGAGAATAACTTCTCATCGCTATTGATGATGTCCCTGGGTTCGGGGCTTGACATGATCTCCTCGAATGTTTTATTAAGCCATCCGTCTGCGCCGCTGAGCTGAAAGAATCGGCTCAGTTTATCATTAACATAAATGAAACGTCTGTGGCGGTCTTTAATGTAGGCATAGCCGGGAAGGTTATCCATAAACGCCGTGAACTGGGCCTCGCTCGAGGCGATCCGCTCCCTCATCTCATACTCACGGGTAACATCGCGAAATACGATCACGACTCCGAAAATTTCCCCCTTGTCATTGCGAATCGGCGCTCCGGAGTATGCAATCTGATGTTCGGTGCCGTCACGGGCAATAAGGATTGTGTGGTTGGCCAGACCGACTATCTTTTCATCGGTCAATACTTTGTCGACGGGGCTGTCGATCTTGACATGTGTTTTAGCATTAACAATAGAGAAAACTTCCTCCGGCGCTTTGCCTTCGGCAATATCGATCGTATAGCCGGTTAATTGCTCCGCAACCGGATTCATCCGTGTAATGTGTCCGGCGGTATCGGTAGTTATTACGGCATCACCTATAGAGTTTAGCGTTATGCGCAGGTGCTCTTCATTTTCACTCAGCGCGATTTCCGCATTCTTACGCCCGGTGATCACTTCGGTATAAAGTACTATTCCACCGATTGTATCTTTGCCCGTATACCAAGGTCTGCATTCCCATCTGGTCCAGTCCACCTGGCCGTCTTGACGAATAAAGTGATCTTCATCTTTGGCAAGTACTTCTCCCTTAAGAGCACGCTTGTGGATGTCGCGCCATTTTTGGGGTAAATTTGGGAAAACCTCGTAGTGATGTTTGCCGATAACATCCTCTTCTTCAACCTGGTAATCTCTTTTAAACCGGTCGCTGACAAACAGGAAATGAAGTTTGTTATCCAAAACCGCAATCGCGCTTGGATCATATCTGATTATGTATTCCAGCAACTTTCGCCATTCTTCAATCTCCTTTACCATCTTCATACGATCGGTAATGTCAACGGCGTAGCCTACGGTTCCGATTACGGCTCCGCCCTGATCCTTAAGGACCGAAACCGACATGTGGGCAAATTTCTCGTCTCCTGTTTTGGTGCGCAGGGGAAGTTCCGCAGTGAATGTATCTTTTCCCACAAGGTTTTTGCCGACAACATTTCTGAAAATGCCCCGATAGGCCGATGGAAACAGGCATTCGACGTCCTTTCCCATAACCTCATCCACCGCAAATCCATGGAGCCTCTGCGCTCCCTCATTGTAGCCTGTTATGCGGCCGTTCGTGTCGGTTACAACGATGGAATCATGTACCTGGGCGATGATTTGGGCCTGACGCCGAAGTTCATTTTCGGTCTGTTTGCGCCCGGTTATGTCTCTGATGATTCCCACAAACCCCACGGCCTCACCATTCTCATCGATGCGTGCGGTGATGGTCATCTCCACACTCACCGGTGTACCGTCAAAGGTAATGCGCTCTGTTTCAACCGGTCCGACGCATCCGTTTGTCATTGCAGAGCGCATCAACTGCGCCTGCTGATCGAGCAGGTGTTGAGGACAGAAACAGCTTACCGGTTTGCCCATAACCGATGATGCATCACAGCCATATAACTTTTGTGCCCCTTGATTAAAGAAAATGATAGATCCGTTTAGATCGCACCCTATGATGGCATCACTTGTAGCTGCCATCATATCGGTGTATGCCCGCTCCGCCACGCTGCGCGCCTTCTCCGTCTCAATCGAGTGAAGCGCCATGCCTAAATCTTGTGCAACTTCAAACAACAGCGATTGTTCTTCCTTGTCGTGTGCGTATTCGGTGGAAACGGATGCGACAAGCAGCCCATAGAGGCGATTATTATGTGCCAGTCGCACCGACAATGCCGAGCGGTCCAGGTATACTGATGCCTGCGGACACGGCGGGCACGAGACACGCGGATCAACTACCGATATCACCTCTCCCAGGTTTAACGCATCCAGTGCACAGGGCGGCATCTTGTTTTCGGACAGAGTGCTCTTGATCCGCGCGGAATCTTCACCAAAACCGTAGAAGTAATACTCTGCAATCGGCGGAGATGATTTGAACGGGAGAACCTTTATATCCACAGAATCGATTGTGGCTATAAAGGCGTTGTGAAACCCCTGTGATTCACATAAAAGACGACAGGTTTGACTCAGAAGCCGGGCCGGATCTTTTTCGCGGGTTATCAGCTTGTTGACATTACGGATACCCGCCATGATACGGTTGAGCTGAGCAAATCGTGATTCGGTTTGCTTGCGCTCAGAAATATCGGTATGGGTACCGAACATCAGCAGCGGTTTGCCCAGGGGCGTTCGCTCAAGTAACTTGCCTCGATCCGACACCCATATCCATTTCCCCCGCTTATGTTTCATGCGGTATTCGCATTCATAGTGGCCAAGCTCTCCCGAAAAATGTTTCTGAAGAAGAGCACGTAATCGCGCAAGATCATCGGGGTGAACGAGTTCTTCCCAGGTGTTGATGCTTAACGGCGAGAGTTCATCAGGTGCGTAGCCGACAATCTGCGCCCATATATCGTTGACGATTATTTGGCCGCTTTGCACATTCCACTCCCATGTGCCCGCACCGGTCCCATCGATGATCCCCGCAAGTCGGCGACGTTGATTCGTAAGCTCCAGAATGTGGCGCTCTAAATCGGAATGTACCTGGACATTTTCCAAGGCAACGGCTGTTGTATCCGCAACGGCAAGAAGATAGTTTTTCTGATCGGGCGTAGGGAGATACTCCTTTGCCCAGTAGACACCGATTGCTCCCAGAGGCTTCGCACTTCGTATCGGAACCATGAAAAGGCTTTTGACAAATGTGGAGCGATATACGTCGTGGGGTATTCTAGGGTCGGCAAAAACATCTCTTATCGCAACGGGCTTTCTGTGAATCATCACCCAGCCGCTGATGCATTGCTGCAGAGGAAAGCGTCGCCCTTTCCACAAAGGCTGAATAGCCTGTTCATCTGCGTAGTAGCACTCCTCATCTTCACGAAGGACAAAAGTTACGCCGTCTGCTTTGGTATAATCGCCAACCGCTTTTCGAACTATTTGTGTGACCGATTCAAGATCTCGTGCAAGGGACAATTCACATACGGTATCAGCGAGGCCGGGTAAGTCTTTGGATATTGAGTCACTCATTGATAATTACCTGTGTTCTTTTCTCTTATCCCACTTATAGATGCGGGTGATTATGATCATTTTACCATAGTGGGAACAGTTTCGCAAAGCCTGCATCGTTGCGGGCCTTAACTTTGCACGCTCATCAACATAAGCCCTTGATATGAAGCGCCTGATAGGCCGCATCTATCCATTATTCAGTTATTTAAAAGATACCATTTTTCATCCGCCGACAGGTAAGTGTTTGTGATATGCGCAGGAGGTTTTCATTTTCCGGCTTAAAGCTTTTCCATTTTCTTTGGTGTTTTCACCTCTTGTCTTTCCCCGGGCCCCTGCCCGGGTAGAGACATGCCGGATCGCTCTTCCCATTCATCAAATCGTCGCAGATCCTGATTGTAGAATAAAATTTCATAGGAGGTATCCGCATTTTTGCAGACTATGCTCAGACTGGTATAGTGAAGTCATTTCGAGTGAGTCCGGTCTTTAAATGTATGCTTTTCCGGATGGATAATGCTGGTTTCATTGTGCGGTCACTGTCCTCTTACAGGCATCCCCGACGGTTCTCATCGAAAAATTTCATAGTATGACGCTTGACCAATGATTTATAATTATATCATCAGATACACAGCAACAATCAAAACACGGAGGAACCCTCGATGACAAAGCAGCTGTTTTTAACGATCTTGTCCTGTGCATTCTTAGCTTTTCCCCAGGTAAGCATCACCGATGCAGACTGGAAACCGGTGAACAACATACTAATCGATATCTGCGATCACGCAGGTAAGACCCATGCTCTTGCAGTGGACAGTTCGGGATATCTTTACGCCGGCGGAAGCTTCGGGATAGTCAAATGGAACGGGGCGGCCTGGGTAGAGTTGGGAGACGGGGTGGGCGGATCGGTCCACGCCGTAGTATGTGACAAGAATGGAAACATCTATGCGGGGGGAAGCTTCCAAAAGTACGGTAACATAGCCAGGTGGGACGGCACCGCCTGGTCGCCGCTTGGAAGCGGTGCTGAAGGAACGGTTATGGCGCTTGAAGTGGACAGCTTCGCAAATGTTTACGCGGGGGGAGCCTTTGATTCTATCGGCGGTGTGCTTTCCAGAAAAGTGGGGATGTGGGACGGCACTCGATGGAACGCACTCGATTCGGGAATCGTTCACGAGGGTGCCTTTGACAAGCCCTGTGAGGGAGTATTTGCGCTTGTTTATAGTGAAAGTGAAAAGGTACTGTATGCGGGAGGGGATTTTGATTTCAGAGGCTGGAGCAGGATCGCCAAATGGGACGGAACGGATTGGAGCGCGGAAGGTAATATAAGCGGGACATCGGGGGTTCGCGCCATGGCATTTGACAGCCGCGGAAATTTGTATGCGGGAGGCCGCCTGATGACAAGGGGCAGCGGCGATACGGGATACAATCTTCTGATCAGGAAAGGCCGTGAATGGTCGGGATGTGACGGGGGAACAAATCTGGCGGCAACCGCCCTTACAGCCGATGATTCCGGGAACATCTATGTCGGGGGAGAGTTCTACGGGGTGGGCCCAAACGACAGGCCCGCCAACTGCTTCGCCAGGTACAACGTGGAAACCGGTTGGAGCAGACACGACTCGGGCATTACTAATATGGAAATGGTCAATACTCTGGTTATAGACAAAGACGGATACCTTTTTGCGGGAGGAGAACTTCAGAAAAACTTCGGTGATCCGATAACGGCATTCGTCTTTAAATACAAGGAAAACAGATGGGTCCGATTCGCCGGACATACAAGAGTTAAGGTGGCGGCTTTTGACAAAGACCAAAATCTCTTTGTCGGCGGCGACTTTAACACAATCGGAGATATCGCGGCAAGCAACATCGCACTCTGGGACGGAACCCGGTGGAGCGCACTGGGATCGGGGATCTACAACGAGATCCCTG
>CAZPHU010000038.1:0-31934 GCA_964586285.1 uncultured Fibrobacterota bacterium
TCGTTTTGGCTACCGGACACTAAAGTGCCCCATTCGAGGCCCTCGTTTGGGCTACCGGACACTAAAGTGCCCCATTCGAGGCCCTCGTTTGGGCTACCGGACACTAAAGTGCCCCATTCGAGGCCCTCGTTTTGGCTGCCGGACACTAAAGTGCCTCATTCGAGGCCCTCGTTTTGGCTGCCGGACACTAAAGTGCCTGCTTAACTGTCTAAAAAATAATGTATACATCCTTGAAAATGTCTCAATCATACATTTTCGATTTGAGGATGATTAAAAATTGTTTGCTCACTTAACCGATTCACACCCCGGTTGAAATAAAAGATCGGCAGACTGATTGGCATAATTAGTGCTAAATGGCAGAGAGGAATAAAAGATGCTCGGGTCGCAAGGAGGTGTACATGAAACCTGAGAATGAAAATATTTATAAGGCCATGGAATATGCCAGAAAGCTGCTTTTTCTTGCTGATAAAGGGGATTTGCAGAGGCAAGACGCCGGATGTGGCGTGCTGTATGGAGTAATTCGTGATTGCGGATACCGTATTCGAATGCAGGCGGAATTGGAAAAAAAAGAACACCATCGGCTTGGTAAGTGGGAAGAAAATGAGCAAATCAAAGATGCGGGATGACCGAACGGCTAAAGTCTTTAGCCCTTTTTACGATTTGGATATGTTGTATACTGTACTGTAAATAATGTAGTTTGGGATAACAGACAGCCTCTTAGATTAAAGGAGAAAGAGATCATGTTGAGCAAGACGATTGAAAAAGCCCTTAACTCGCAAATGCAAAAAGAGATGTATTCGGCATACTTATACATGTCCATGTCTTCCTTTTCAGACAGCCTTGGTTTGAAAGGTATGGCTAATTGGTTTATGGTTCAGTATCACGAAGAGATGGTGCATGCGATGAAAATATATGAGTATGTCACACGCCAGGGATCAAGGCCGTATTTGGCCGCCGTAGAGGAGCCGCCCGCCGATTTTGAATCTCCTTTAGTTATGTTTGAAAAGGCTCTTGAGCACGAGAAGTTCATTACAAAATCGATCGCCGATCTTGTGAATCTGGCCATAGAGGAGAAGGATCATGCAACCCATATTTTTCTTCAGTGGTATGTAACTGAACAGGTCGAGGAAGAAGAGAGCGTAAACGATATCCTCTCGCAATTGAAACTTGTCGGTGAGGGAAAAGGGGACGGACTCTTCATGATCGATAAGGAACTTCAGGGCCGCTTAACTACGGTACCCACCGATTTTAGTAAGGGAATAGAAAAAGCGATGAGTTCCCAGGGGTAAGTACGCAATTGATATGGAAGGAATTTCAACCACTTTTTGAAAGGACGCATACATGATTGATGTTTGGGAATTTGCAAAGCAGGTGGAGGTTGAAGGGAAGCAATATTACGAGAAGTTGGCCGAGGACTCGGCCATTGGAGAGATCGCGGGAGTTTTCTCCTTTTTAGCCTCAGAAGAGCAACACCACTGGGAGATATTTGACTCGATGTCAAAGGGGATGAAGGCTCCCGAGTTAAAAGACAGTGATGCTGTCGGGGATGCTAAAGCTGCTTTTGAAAAGCTTTCTAAACAGTTTGATATGCCGGAAGTTATAGAAGATTCGGAAACTGTATACTCCAAAGCTCTTGATCTGGAACATAAGAGTATCGATCTGTACCAGAATGCGCTGTCCAAGGCCGAAACCAGTGAGCAAAAGGCGGCTATAGAATATATCATTCAGCAGGAAAAGAAGCATGCGCGTATTGTCGAGGCGATCATGGAATTTGTACGACGTCCCAAAGAGTGGTTGGAAGATGCCGAGTGGTATCATTTAGATAAATACTAAATCGATGAGTATGGTCGACGACCTCCTCCAAAAAGCCTGAAACTGCCCCGGGCAGCTTTCGGGCTTTTTGGATTTATTTAGGTCTATCTGACCGGACATGCTGCTACCAGGAGGGCATGACCCAAAATGAATCGATCTATTTTGAAACAAAGAGCGTTACATCATCAAACATCGGGATGCAAATACCTTGGAAACAGGCTTCTAATCGCCAATTTTTTGTCGGCACGGCCATTGCAGATGCTCCAGAAGAAAAACAGATGCTTGTTCGTAATAACAGAGGAAAATTAAACCATTATAAAGGTGTTTGACTTATGAAGTGGTCATGGAAGCTTGGAGAGATTAGAGGCATATCAATAAATGTTCATGCGACTTTTTTGATATTCCTTGGATGGATAGCGGTTGGACAGCTGCAGGGGAATCCGCGCAGTGCCGTTGCAGAGGTGTTTTTTTCGCTGGCGGTGTTTGGAACGATTATACTCCACGAACTTGGTCATGCTCTGGCGGCCGCTCGGTACGGTATTCCGACACGTGACATAACCTTGTGGCCGATCGGCGGAGTGGCTCGCCTTGAGAGAATGCCCCGCGAACCTAAACAGGAGCTTGTCGTCGCGCTGGCCGGTCCGGCGGTAAACGTCGCTCTCATGGGCGTTTTGGGCATAGTGGGTAATTTTATAGCGCTTTTTTTCGCACAATATCCTCTGGGGGTCACAGCCGGCGGACTTGTGTCCAGACTGATATGGGTGAATGGGTTTTTGGCACTTTTTAACCTTCTGCCGGCGTTTCCTATGGACGGGGGGAGAGTATTGCGTGCGTTTCTTGCGATGCGCATGCAGTATGTGCAGGCAACCGGGATTGCCGCATCTACGGGCAGGATGATGTCTGTTTTGTTCGGTTTCGCCGGACTTTTGGTTTTCGAGCATCCTATGCTCGTTCTGATCGCGCTATTTGTCTGGTCCGCGGCTGGTAGTGAAGAGAAAATGACTAGAATGCGTGAAAAATACGGGTATTCAGACCAGCCGTTTAGTTCTACGAAAAACGGTGGTGCAACAGTACACAATGCTTTTCGTACTTTACGATATCAGGTTTCAAATGATGAAGTTGTCGAGGACGCCGAGTATTGGGAAGAGGGAAAGAAGAAGAAATTCCGCTGGTCCTTCTTTAAAGGCATGTTTCCGGATTTAGACCATAAAAGTACCAAAGAACGAGAAAATAATCACAACATTCATAAAGACCATACTGTCCGCATGGTCTTTAGATAATCAGATAAAGTGTAAATTTTACTATATTTATCGGGTGTAAGTTGGAGGGAATAAAATTCTTATGTACCCTATGATTCGAGTACATAGAGAATTTCAACACCTTCGGTGCCTGTTTAGAATCGATATAAATGGCTGTCTTTGAGGTTAATATCTGCTTATCGAGGAGCAAAAATGCCGATATATGAGTTTTACTGTCCGAAATGTCATACCATATACAGTTTCCTCTCACGCAGCATCAACACAACCGACACACCTAAGTGTCCCGGTTGTAAGGGCGATTCTTTGCAAAGGAAACCTTCCACTTTCGCAATTAGCAAGAGATCAACCGAGAGTGACGAATCCACGGATGACCTTCCTGTCGACGAAAGCAAAATGGCCGAGGCCATGGCCTCACTTGCTTCGGAAGCCGAGAACATAAGCGAGGATGATCCAAAAGCCGCGGCTCAACTGATGCGAAAGCTGTCGGAGAAGGCCGGATTTCAGTATGGCGACGCATTCGAGGAGGCGCTCAGCCGCATGGAAGCAGGCGAGGATCCTGAGCAGATCGAAGCTCAGATGGGAGATGCGCTGGAGGGGGACGAGTCGGCGTTCTTGCAGGCCGGTAAAAAGATTGGGAAGAAAAAATTACCTCCCAAAAAAGATTCTACATTATATGAGATGTAGCCCAGGCAAACTTCTGAGGTATCCTTACTAAATCGGCGTAGCGAGAAAATCGAAGATCAGAAACCCGGGTTTGGTAAGAATAAAATCTGCCGGTCTTCATTTTGATCGTCTTTTGTGGTTACCTTTTTCCACAGTCGGATTCAAGTAAAGTCAATATCCCAATATCGGCGCTACAACGCGCGGACAGCGTCTATAACTCAATTCAGACTGTCGGAGCAAGGATCCAGTGGATAAAAAGCATCCCCGCCAAAAGGGTGGGTATGGAAGCAGATAAGCCTTTCAAACGAATTAACCGAGGCTTCATACCAAAGCTACGCGGGCGATAGCTCCTGAACAGACTGTTTTGCTCCTTATGCTAAATATGTATCGCCCATCCCTGAGCGGCGCGCATGCCCTCCATTACAACCTCTGAGAGGGTAGGGTGGGCATGAACCATCGTGGCGATATCCTGAGGCAAAAGCTCCGCGGATTTTGCCAGAAGCATTTCGTGGATCAACTCCGTGGCTTCGGAACCTGCAATATGGCAGGCAAGTATCTCCCCGATTTTCGGATCAAACAGTATCTTGACCATTCCTTCTTTTTTCTCTACCGCCACCGATTTACCGGCTCCGCGATAGGGGAATGTCGCCTTTTTATAAGCAATACCCATGCTTTTCAAAGCCTCTTCGGTGGGACCGAAACTTGCCACCTGCGGCTCGCAGTATACGGCGCTTGGGATCTGGTCCGGATCCAGTTTTTTGGGCGGATTTTTTCCCGCCATAAACTCAACCGCGATCTCCGCTTCCTTGGAAGCAACATGGGCAAGCATGGGGGAGTTGATCAGGTCACCAATTGCATAGATACCGGCAACAGAGGTCTGGTAGTAGTCGCCTGTCTGAACATAACCACGCTCGGTTTTTATACCCAGTGGCTCGATACCCAGATCGGCGCTGTTGGGTACCCGTCCCACAACGACCAGAAGTTTTTCGCTTTCTATCTGCTCGGTCTTGTCTCCTATTCGCAGGGATATTTTCAACAACTTGCCTTCCCTTTTAACCGACTCCGCCTTTGTGCCGGTGCTGAATCGAATGCCTCGTCTGGTGAATTCCTTTCGAAGTATTTCCGCAACCTCCGAATCTTCCAGCGGAAGAATGCGCTCCAGCATCTCCACAATGTGCACTTTCACTCCGAATGCATTCATGATATGGGCGAATTCGACACCTATTGCACCCCCGCCCAGAATCACCAGACTCTCGGGCAGCTCGGTAAGCATAAGCGCATCGTCGGATGACAGAATCTGCTTGCCGTCAAATTCAAAGCCGGGTATTTGACGCGGTCGGCTGCCGGTGGCAAGAAGAATGTTTTTCGCATTCAAGTCTCCTGCGGTATCTACCGTTACTTTTCCCGGGGATGCGATTTTTGCCGTTCCTTTTATAAGCTCGACCTTATTTTTTTTAAGAAGATATTCCACCCCCCGCGAGAGGGTATCGGCGGCATTACGGCTTTTCTGAAACACCTTTTGGTAGTCAAAATTGCTGGTGTCCACGGAAATACCAAACTGCTTTAAATCATCTATTACAGAGTATCGGTTTGCCTGTTCTATCAGTGCCTTGGAGGGAATACAGCCTATATTGAGGCACACACCGCCTGCCTTGTGTTTTTCCACAACCGCCACCTTCATTCCAAGCTGAGCGGCCCGAATAGCTCCCACATACCCGCCTGGTCCGGCTCCTATTACCACTAAATCATAGCTGTTCGCTGTCATATCTATAGCTCCATTGTTACACAAATTCCCTGGTTATGAATGCCTGGTAAGGACTCCTCGGCCTCATACCGACAAAACTAACCGAACCACCATTGGGCCTCTTTGCCCAACCACCCAGTTATACAGCTGTCCCGCCACCCGGTCACCGAATAACCGGATAACCGAGTCACCGATCAAAAAAGCGCCTCTATCGGGTTTTCCATTATCTCCTTTAGAGTCTTCATAAATTTCGCGGTTGCCGCTCCGTCCAGGATCCGATGATCGGCGGAGATGGTCATGGTCATCTGACTGCGCACCACAAGCTCATCATCATCATCCACTACCGGACGGCGTACGATTTCCCCGATTGCCAGTATCGCCGATGCAGGAGGGTTGATTATCGCGGTAAACTCCCTGATACCATAGGAGCCAAGGTTGCTTATGGTAAACGTGGCGTTGGTATACTCCTCGGGAGAAAGACGATTACTCCTGGCTTTCTCGACTAACTCCTTTAATTCCCGGTCGATCTGTACGATTCCCTTCGCCTCGCACTGCCTGACAACCGGGGTGATAAGCCCGTCGGGCTGCTCCACAGCTATTCCGATATCCACACTTCCATGCTTTAGGATTGTTTCACCCTGCCAGGTTGCGTTTACCATCGGATGGCGACGAAGGGCCTCGGCGGTCAATTTGATCAGAAAAGCATTCAAAGAAACCTTCCGATCGGCCTTTTTATTCAGCCCCGAGCGTGCATCGATAAGCGTATCTACATCCGCGACGATTTTTTCGTAATAGTGCGGCGCGGTGAAAAAGGAATCTGCCATGCGCTTTGCGATGATTCGACGTTTATCGGATACCTTGATCGTTTCGTGCGCCAGCCTTGGGGCGGGAGCGGTCGCGGGGTATGTCTGTGGGCCTCTCCGGGCAGCCTGCTCAACATCCCGTTTCACCACGCGCCCGGCGGGGCCGCTTCCTTGGATCGTGCCAATGTCGATGCCTTTTTCTTGTGCCAGCCTGCGCGCCAGGGGCGAGGCCAAGGTGCCCCCCGGAGCCTGCTCTGTCAATGCGGCCTTACCCATCACCGGCCTTGTTGCGGGTGAGGGCACTTCCGGAGAAACCTGGGGCTGCCCCTCCTGCGCGGGCGCCTTCGGCTGCTCCTGGGGCTTTTCTTCCTCCGGCTGCGCCTGCTTTGCCTGTTGCTTTTGCGCCTCGATCTCTTTTAAAATCCCTGAGATATCTTCACCTTCTTCTCCCGCAACGGCAATCGGCTCACCGACCTTGACCTGACCGCCTTCCTCCACCAGAATCTTTAGTATGGTTCCTTCCTGGGTTGTTTCGTACTCCATGGTGGTTTTGTCTGTTTCTACCTCACACAAGACATCTCCGGCTGCGATGGTGTCGCCTTCCTTTTTGATCCAGTTTGTTATCGTGCCGGTCTCCATCGTGGGAGACAGGGCAAGCATAAGCAATTTCTCCGCCATGAATTCCTCCTACTCCATGTACAATGCACGTTTAGCGGCGGCAATAATCTTTTCTATCGACGGCTGAACGGCGAGTTCGAGTTTATGATTGTAAGGCATGGGTACATCCTCCGATGATACCAGCTCCACCGGCGCATCCAGATAATCAAAACAGTTGCGTGAAACCAGCCATCCGATATGTGATCCTACACTCGCAAAGGGCCAGGCCTCATCCACGATCACGCAGCGGTTGGTTTTTCTCACCGATGCATACACCGTCTGCTCATCCAGCGGCCGCAGTGTTCGCAAATCGATCACCTCCGCCTTAACTCCCATCGCCTCCAACTTCTTAGCCGCCTCAAGCACCATGCGTACCGGCTTTGAGAAGCTCACGAGTGTTATATCGGTTCCTTCCCGTTTGACATCCGCAACCCCGAGCGGCAGGAGATACTCCTCCTGGGGCACCTCACCTTTCCAGGCATACATCATCTCGGCTTCAAGGAAGAGTACCGGGTTATCATCTCGAATCGCCGATTTTAACAGCCCTTTTCCGTCGTAGGGGCTTGATGGGGAGACTACTTTCAGACCTGGGCAGTGACAATAAATCGACTGAAGGGCCTGGGAGTGCTGGGAGCTTAGAAACTCGGCCGGACCGTTAGGGCCTCTGAAAACCGCCGGCACCTTAAACTGGCCGCCCGACATGTGTCTGATTTTGGCGGCGTTGCTGTATATCTGATCGATAGCCATAAGGGAGAAATTAAATGTCATCCACTCCACTATTGGGCGCAACCCGGCCATCGCCGCCCCCACTCCAACCCCGGTAAAGCCCTCTTCGCTGATGGGAGTATCGATCACCCGTCTCTCTCCATACTTTTCCAAAAGACCCTGGCTGACTTTGTAGGCACCGTTATACTGAGCCACTTCTTCACCCAAAAGCAGGACATTTTCATCCCGTGCCATCTCCTCATCCATTGCCTGTCTTAATGCTTCACGAAATGTAATCTGCGGCATGTTTCATAACTCCTTTATCTCTCAGACCAGGACATCTTCATACATCGTTTCAATCGCCGGCTCCGCACTCTGCTCCGCGAAATTTACCGACTCCTCAACCTGCTGCTTTATTTCTTTATCCAACTGCTTGAATTGCTCTTCGGTGATCAGCTTGCGGTTAAGCATACGCGTCTTGAGAAGCAGGATCGGATCCTGTTCCTTATAAGCACTGACCTCATCGCGTGTACGATACTTGGCCGGATCACTCATGGAGTGTCCCCGGTAGCGATAGGTGCGTATTTCCAAAAATACCGGATCTCCCTTGCGCGCCTTTGCCGTCGCAGCGCTGACCTCATCATAAACCGCCTCCACGTCCATACCGTCAACCTGCCTGCCCTCTATACCGTAGGAGTTGCCCATGATAGAAAAATCGGTCACGGAGGATACCCGGCGAAAGTCGGTACCCATGCCGTACTGGTTGTTTTCGCAGATATAGACAATCGGCAGATTCCAGATCCGGGCCAGATTCAGACTCTCGTGAAAGGCGCCCTGATGAATCGCGCCGTCTCCAAAGAAGCACAGCACCACTCCGTCTTCCTGCTTATAATTGATTTTCAGGGCGACACCGGTGGCGACTGGAATCTGACTTCCCACGATACCGTTTCCGCCGTACATATGTTTCTCGGCACTGAAAAAATGCATGGATCCGCCCTTTCCCCGGCTGCAGCCGGTGACTTTTCCAAACAGCTCTGCCATAAGAGAGTTGGGTTCCATACCGCAGGCAAGCGCGTGTCCATGGTCGCGATAGGCGGTGACCACGTAGTCTTTTTTCAGGTCCAGAGGGACAATACTTCCCGCCGCAACCGCTTCCTGACCTATGTAGAGATGGCAGAAACCGCCGATTTTTTGAAGGCCGTATGCCTGCGCCGCGCTCTCTTCGAAACGACGGATCAGAAGCATCGAACGAAGCAGCTGTTGCTGGTTTTTGGGAGGGATTCCCTCGGTTTGCTTTTTATTTTCCATGGTCTTCCTCCGGTGCAAAAGAGACTTTTTCCTTGATTCCATCATTGGGCAAGAACACGGATGCTTCCGAGATCACCGTCTCAAGCACCACAAGCTCGTGTTTATCGGTGTTAACCTTCCAGAACGTCCGCAGTGACGGTGCCAGCTGCTCGAGCACCTCTGAGCGAAGCGCCGCGTTGGTACGAATCATGATCCTGCCCTGTACGTTTACAACTTTGTTGAGGGCACGATTTTGAAAGAGCCACTCAACCAGAGGGTTTTTCTCTACATGGTTTACTTTGGTAAATAGGGGCGAGGTGATCATGAAGATCGAGCCCGGGTATCCGTCCATAATCGTCGGAGTAACCCATCTTGTGTGCGGCGCCCCGTGTTCATCAACGGTTGCCAGCACCGCCGTTTTAACATCATCGATTATTTCCCGCAAAAGCCCAAGCACCTCAAGCTTGTTCATACACATCCTCCCAGCAAAGGCAAAAGACCACCGGCGCGGTGCCGATAGGCAACATTGTTTCATTTTCTGAAATTCTACGTTCATCCGCCTGCAAAATCCTGCTCCCAAAGCAATAAACGTGCCTTCTTTGGAAAACGATAATATTGGGCAGGGTCGGTTCTTGAGGCGGGAGGAAAACTGTACAGAAATGTATGGAAATCAAGCAAAAAAGAACAGTCGCGATCCCTTGGGTACCGAAAAATATGAGGAGAGGTTATGTTTTCTTCCGATGTGCCGCTTCGCCAAAACTCATATGGAGGGTTTCATCCAAAACTCCACGAGCGAGGCGTTTGGCACGATGTTTGAAATAGGGTGGCGATATCGTTTAACATTGAACATATGGGGCTTGTCTTTATCATATTGAGAATGTATGCTGCCTGACTGAGAAAAGATTTTTTTTCTTCGACTGTGCATATCTTTATATATTCATAATATTCAAATTTCAGTGTCTTTTGTAGAGGAGTTGTTTAAATGCTTGAGAAAAAAGGTGTTTACAAGTGTGATGTGTGTGGGAATGTGGTAGAGGCCTTATGGAACGGAAAACCCTCCGTGCATTGTTGCGGTCAGCCGATGACCAAGCTGGAAGCCAATACGGTTGATGCTGCGAAGGAGAAGCATGT
Organism: uncultured Fibrobacterota bacterium; assembly: GCA_964586285.1. GTDB lineage: Bacteria > Fibrobacterota > Chitinivibrionia > Chitinivibrionales > CAYFVL01 > CAZPHU01. The sequence continues at coordinate 10,062 of CAZPHU010000038.1, forward strand.
GCCCGTGATCCTGCGAGAGGGTAATCTGGTCACCGTAAAAATCGGCAGTGCGGAACATCCGATGTCGCCCGATCACTACATACTGTTTGTGGAGCTTCTGGCCGGGGACAAGGTTTACAGGCACGACTTCAAGGAGGGCGATACTTTGGCGAGCGCCTCCTTTATGGTAGAAGATCCCGCTCAGCAGATGACTGCCCGTGCTTTCTGCAACCTTCATGGGTTGTGGGCGAGTAAGTAGCGTGTGCCGAGTGTGTCGTTTTCCTGAAAGTATTTTCAGATAACCGACAATGCAGTTGTTTTTAAAAGTCGGATACATTCGGTTGAACTCCAACGGTATGGGAGTGGTTGAGGATGAAATATGATCGTTATCAGGATTTTATTTCTTTTGCAATAGAAAAAGAGATCGAGGCTGCCCGGTTGTACGAAAAATATGCAAGCATAGTGCAGTCTCGCGGATCGCGTAAAATGCTTCTGGAGCTTGCCGAGATGGAGCGGGAGCACGAGCGGCGACTTCGTGAGCTGTTGAAGGGAGAAGATGTGCAACTGGGTACACAGGGGCCTCTGCCCGATCTAAGAATCGCGGATTTTATGGTTAGTGCAACTCTCAGGCAGGATAGCTCGATTGAGGATGCGATGGCGTTCGCGATGAAGGCGGAGCAGAAGGCGTATGCTTTATACACAAAGCTCTCGGAGCTGGAAACCGACAATCGCACTCGTCAGTTGTTTGCGGATTTGGCTACCGAGGAGCTTTCACACAAGCACAATCTCGAAAATGAATACGAAAAGATGGTTATGGGTGAAAATTGAACGTTTTTTGCTTGTGGGGAGGAGCTTCTCATAAGCGTCATTTAGTACTCTATCCTTATAGGGGAGGTTTTCAATGCAGAAGTATGTTTGTAATGCATGTGGTTATATCTACGATCCTGAAGTTGGTGATCCGGATGGTGGAATCGCACCTGGAACGGCTTTCGAAGATATTCCGGATGATTGGGTATGTCCGCAATGCGGTGTTGGAAAGGATGAATTCTCTCCGGCAGACTAAGTTCATACAACGGCGGGAGCGAATGCTTTCGCCGTTTACAGTATAATTTGCTCCATTTACGAGGAAAATCTAATGCACAACAACAGATGTGCGATTGTTATCATCGGCGCCTCGGGGGATTTGGCCGGAAGAAAACTAATCCCTGCTCTTCACGTTCTGTTTCAGAAAAATCAGCTGGAAGAGGGATGTTTTGTGGTAGGAACAGGGCGAACCCATTTTACCGATGAGCAGTTTAGGGCCAGGTTCGATATCGATCCGGAATTTGCACGGCGGCTTTTCTACCATACGGGCCTACCCGGATTGAGGGACTATATCCGGTCTAAGGGGGATATCTCCCGGGTGATTTTTTTCTTTGCCCTTCCCCCGGCCGTATATGCCCAAACCGCCCGCCAACTGTCGGAATCAGGTTTTGGCCAGGAGTCGGAGCTTATAATCGAGAAGCCGTTTGGGTATGATTACCGCTCGGCACGGCGGCTGGATGAAGATCTTCACAAGTATTTCGACGAGTCCAAGATTTTTCGTATCGATCATTATCTGGCCAAGGAGGCGGTCCAGAATATCCTGGTTTTTCGTTTCGCCAACAGCATATTCTATCCCATATGGAACAGTCGGTATGTGGAATCTATCCAGATCAACGCATTCGAACGGATAGGGGTGGAGGAGCGCGGGGCGTATTTCGACAAGGCGGGGATGATTCGGGACATGATCCAAAATCACCTCATCCAGCTACTCTGTCTTCTTACCATGGAAGCGCCCGTGACCCTTTCCGCGGATGATATCCGTACCCAGAAAATCAACGTTCTGAAAGCCTTGAAGATCAAACGGTCTTGCAGATATCAGTACAGCGGATACAGGGGGGAGAAGGGTGTCGATCCGCAATCAAACACCGAGACATATGCTCAGCTTGAGTGTGAAATAAATAACTTTCGCTGGACCGGGACGCCGATATACATTCGAACCGGTAAGGCGATGAATCGCAAGGGAACCGAGATCGGTATCAGATTCAAATCTCTGCCTCGTCTGCTGTTTAACGAGAGAGGCAATATCTCCCGAAACAAGATTATTTTCAAGATACAGCCCGCGGAGGGGATTATTCTGGATCTATCCAGCAAAACCCCCGGCAATGCCATTGAGATCACCAGCACGAACATGGCGTTTTGTTATCGGGATTCATTCGGGGAGCAGATTCCCGAGGCCTACCAGAAGCTTCTTCTGGATGCATTGTGTGGAGATCGCACCTTATTTGTGAGTGCATTTGAAAACGAGCTGTCATGGAAGAAGCTGGAGCATGTTTTGGACACGGGCGAAGTGAGTTTTTACGAAAGAGGGCAAGTTCCCGATCCTTGCTGGGGGGTGGATTGGATAGATTTTGAGCGATACGGCTCTATTTGTGCATAACTGCGGCTATAACAAGGAGGAAGAATGCCGATCGTATACAATGCGGACGAGATCTATGAGATGGGCGTGGAGATAGAGAAAAACGGCAGAGAATTTTACCGTCATGCCGCCGAGCTAAGCGAGGATGAGGATGCCAGGCGGCTTTTTTTGGAGTTAAGTGATTGGGAAGCCAGACATATCGACATTTTCGAGAAGCTTCGGGCCAATGTGCCCGACGATCTGAAACAGGATGATGGTGGGTTTGATATCGATCAACAGAAGCATGCTTACCTCAAGGCAGCCGCGGACAGTCATATCTTTTCCAAAAAGCTCGATCCGGTAGAGTACATAAAAAATGCGGGCGGCCCCGCCGATATCCTCAAGTATGCGATGGGTTTTGAGAAGGACTCGGTTGTTCTCTATGTGTCGATGAAAAACATCATACCGGCACACCTGGGAAGAGATACCATAGACGGCCTGATAAACGAAGAGATAAAGCACGTATCCATGCTTCAGAAACAGATTGATATGCTGCAGGGTAACGAGTAACATTACAACCACTTACGATAAATTTGTCCGAATCGGCCAAAGAGGGGAGGGACAAATGAGCGGCTTGTATGAGGGCGAGAGACGCAAGGACATGGACCGGACCCGACACATAGAGTTTTGTCCCGCCTCTATGGTAAAAGATGGTAAGGGGTATGAGTTATTGATGGAGGATATTTCCACTAACGGAGCACGTTTCCGTTTTATGGACTCGGCTTTGGTGAAAATTCATGAAAGTGAAAAGCTGACTTTCAGGATAAAAACCCCCTATGGTGAATCGGTATGCGAAGGCGTAGTCGAGTGGGCCGATGGTGAAAATCTGACCGAGGGCCTTGGGTTTGGTATCCTGTTTAGTCGTTTGTCGGACGATCCCGCGGATCCGCTTCGGGCACTGATCGACTCGGGCCTTGCTTAACTACTCAAGGGGACAGGAAAGAGAAATAAAATGTTTGGCCGAGAGTAGTTTCTCAAACTCGGACGGGGTGTAATACATGAGTGCTGTCATCGATATTGCCGAGAAGGCGGCGTTGGAAGCTGGTCGGATTCTCCTTGAGAGTGCGCAAAAAATCACGGGTATAAGCCGGAAAGAAAACCAAAGCCTTGTGACCGACATAGACAAGAGGTGTGACAGGGAGATTGTCAGCATCATCCGTTCGTATTTTCCCGATCATGCGATTCTTGCGGAGGAGAGTGGGATTGGCGGCGGGGGTGGAGAGTATCGCTGGATTATCGATCCTCTGGACGGTACGCACAATTACATTCGCGGGTTGAAGCTGTATGGGAACTGTATTGGTGTGATGCGCAAAAGCGAGTTTGTGGCCGGAGTGGTATATCTTCCCCAGGAGAGGCTGCTTTTTTCGGCCGAGAAGGGCAGTGGCTGTTTTAGAAACGGCGAAAAAGTGATGGTGAGTGATCGATCGGAGCTTTCCCACTGCACTCTTTCTTTCGACAGCGGCATAAAGAGCCGGCCGGAGCTTAAAGCCGGTCTTCTTCAGAGGCTTGCCCCCCGTTTTTTCAACATCCGTATGTTTGGAGCATCCTCGATACTTCTCGCCCGACTTGCTGAGGGGGTTATCGATGTGGCTATAGAATTTGATGATGAACTGTGGGATTACGCGGCAGGGGTGACACTGGTAAAAGAGGCCGGGGGCGCTTTCACCACCCACACCGGTGAGAGAATCACCGATACTGTGCAAGGGTATGTAGCGTCTAACGGCAAAGTACACTCTTCGGTACTGGAACTGCTTGGGAAGCGCTGATACATCCGGGGAAATATCATTTCCAGGTGGAAATGCCATTGGGAGCAAATCATTATGTTTGACTATCCACAGCCAATACGGCGCATCATCTATACGACTACCTTCCGCCTTCCGCCTTCCGTCTTCCGTCTTCCGTCTTCCGTCTTCCGTCTTCCGTCTTCCGTCTTCCGTCTTCAACTATCAACTCTGTTAGGCAGAACGATCAAAAGCAGGGAACACATTATAACGACCATGCCGATATAGAAATGTGGCTGAAGAGTTTCGTTGAGCACTATTACCGCGAGAATAGAGGCGATTATCGGCTTGAGGAAGAAAATGGAGGTGCCCGCGACAATTGGAACCCTTGCAAGACCATAGAAATAAAACAAATATGCCAATCCGGTAGCAAACAGGATTAGATAGCCGAGCCAGAAACCGGTATGAAGGGGGCGGGGAATAGAAAAGTCTCGGATCAGGGGGAGGAGAAAAAGGGATCCGGTGCAAAACATGAATCCGGTCACTACCAGTGGACCGTATCGTTTCACGTAGGTTTTGGAGGATGCTATGTAGATTCCGAAAGCAACGGCCGAAACAAGCATCAGAAGCGGGCCGTAAATTTCCTGAAGTGCAAACAGCCTGAATCCGAAGCTCAGGATGTAGACTCCTGCAAATCCTGTGATAAGCCCGGCAAACATGCGCTTACCAAATGGCTCTCGCAGGAGAAGATGTGCGGTGAGGGCCGAGAACAGTGGATTGATGCTGAATATCACCGCACCCGTGGAGGCGTCGATTGTGCGCAAAGAGACGTGATAGGCTCCAAAACCTATCGCTACGCCAATTACTCCGAGTCCGCCGAGCCGTATGATATCATCCCTACGAAACCGCTTCACCCAACCGGGGCTAACTGCCAGCATAATCAGCCCGGCGATAAGGAAACGAAACGCGGCAATCAGCATCGGGTCGACACCCGGCCCGATAAGCTTTACCACCACCTCGATTGTGCTGAAAAAAATGATTGTAGTAAGGATCGCTAAGTACGCTTTCATATGTTTACAGGTTTTCCGGGCTTTAAGGAAAAGGAAAAACAGAGGAAAAGGACTGGATAACTTTCCTGATTAGATATAGAAAGATCCAAAATAGGAATTCACATTGTTAAAGTCCAGTTAATCGTTGACTGGATTATTAAAGAGCACCCGAGAGCATTGTAGCGGCAGGGAAGTCGTTTTTTTAGTAATTGAAGGGGGGGAGTTCTGAATGTATTTTTCCCGTTCGCTTTTGTGCGATATGCATTAAGAACCTGGCCGTTTGGGGCGCCTCCCGGAAAATGGAAAGGGAACGGGCGAACCATGAAAATGTAAGTTGTTGTAGTTAAGTGACATATCGCTGCCTGGTTCATGTGGTATACGATAGGAAGGCTTGTTAATATTATGCCTGTATTCGCAATTTTTAGCTGGGATGGAGTAATAATCGACTCATCTTTGCAGCATGAGAAAAGTTGGGAGCTGTTGGCTGCGGAGAAAAGTCGTATACTTCCCGAAGGGCACTTCCAGAAGGGTTTGGGATGAAATTTGAGAAGATCATCCAACAGGTTCTGGAGTGGACTCACCACGAAAAGGAAGTGTATCGGCTTTCCGTGGAAAAGGAGGAGATTTACAGGCATACGGCCTGTAGGCTGATGGAAGCCGATATCGTGGTGCACCGTCTGGATGAGTTAAACCGCTTTAAACTGGAAGATCTGTACGCCCATGCCCAGCATATCTGATCAAGCTCAAGAGGTATTGAACAGGATATTTTCACGAACGACGGTAGGCATCAAACTCGGCCTCGAGCGCATGATCGCGGCCGCCGCGGCCGCGGGAGATCCTCATCTGAGCCGACCGGCCGTTCATGTGGCGGGAACAAACGGCAAGGGCTCGATCTGTGCCTGTCTGGATGCTATGCTGCGCAAGGCAGGATACCGAACCGGTCTGTATACATCGCCGCATCTGGTGGAATTCGAGGAGCGTTTCCTGATAGACGGCAAGCCCGTAGATACCGCCCGATGGTTGGAGATTTACGATTCTTTCGAACCGATAATCCTGAAGTACGATCTGACCTTTTTTGAGGCTGCCACTCTTATCGCCTTTGAGCTTTTCCGTCGAAGCGGGGTGGACTGGGCGATTTACGAGACCGGTCTTGGAGGGCGGCTGGATGCTACCAATATTCTGAGGCCGGCGGTAAGCGTAATCGGAGCGATCGGTTTGGATCACCAGGAGTATCTTGGCTCCGATATTCTGAATATCGCGGCTGAGAAGCTTGGAATCGCCAAGCCTCGTACGCCACTGATAATGTTGAAACCCGATAACCCGAATGTGGAGAGGTTTGCCCAAAAATACTGTCGGGAACGCGATGTTCCGCTGCAATTTGCTCATGTATCTTCCTCCGGCGACCAAAACCCAAGTGGCGGCGAGAGTTTTCAGGAGGGTATTCAAAGCCATACGATCACCCTGCGTGGAAAGACGATCCGGCTGCCGCTTGCAGGCAGCTTCCAACGGAGTAACGCCATGTGTGCTGTTCTTGCGACAAAGCATATAATCGCAGGAGAAATGGACAGGGCAATCGAGGGAATAGCCGATGCCGTCTTGCCGGGGCGCTTTCAAAGCAGGATAATTTCGGGTAAGCAGGTGATATTTGATGTGGCACACAATCCTATGGCCGCGCAGGCTCTTGTGTCTACTCTTCTGGACCGTTTCGGTGAGAACAGTATAAGGTTTGTCGTAGGGATAATGAAAGACAAGGATGCCGCCGATATGCTTGCGGCCTATTCGCGTGTGGCCGCGGAGATCATATACACCCGGCCTCAAACTCAACGGGCTTTGACAACCGATGAGCTGATTGGGCTACATAAACGGTACTGCCTTTGCATTCATAGTGCCCTGGAGAGTGTCCATGATGCTACCAGGGCCGCGATTAGTCGCGGTGATGATATGCCGATCTGTATCACCGGTTCATTCTATACGGTGGGTGAATCCATGAAGGCGCTTTCGATAAGTCCCTATTCGTGCTGAGGACAAATACGGGGAATCGTTAAGGTTATAACCAAAGCTTGCCAATCAGATATTCATCAAATCCGCGAGCTTGTGAAAAACAACTTCTCTCAAACAGATTGCTCTTCGTGGCAAGCAGGCATTATAACAATTTGTCTTTCCATTCCTTACACTAAATGATGTAAGCGTTGCTTAAAGCTTCTGGGCCATGTCTTTTCATTATTTACAAGGATTTTGTCCGGTGCCTTATTTTGATCATCTGAAAATGAGACTCGAAAGCCCGGATGATGGCCGGTGCAAGATCACCGTGTGGTTTTGGGATCATCCCCGGAATTTTTGAACTGGTACGAGCTTTGTTCAAACTCCTGTCGTGACAGCTTGCGGTTTCCGTCAATATCCCAGTTTTCGAAAAGTCTGATGTCCTCATACCACTTCATAAACGTCTTGCTTTTAACTCCTCTTTGATCGGGAATGGCCGTGAATTCTTCCGACACTCCCCAGTCTCTGTGGCAGCTTTCCCATTCATCGACTGCGACCACCCGGTCATGGTTTAAATCCCAACTCCAAAAAAGTCCCTCTCCAAACTCCTGTTCGTCGAGATAATCACTCGTATCGGAGTCGAATGATTCAAAGAAGGGGAGTTTCTGAATTGATTTTCTTGGCTGAGCTACCGGGATAGGATCGAAGATGATCATTATTACCGCGGATAAGCTTAAAAAGACGAATGAAAGGATTATTTTCTTATTCAGCATAAGATCCTCCCATGAGCGGGCTTTGCGCAATTTATCTTCTATTCGTGTTTAAGCGATATCCATATACAAGGGCAAAGGGCATGCCTCCTCGGAGTTGAATTTGTAAGTTTGATGATAATCGGATCGTTGAGAGAAGAAAAAACAGAGGGATCTTATATTTCTCCTAGATCTAAAAGAAAGAGCCTTAAAGGATCTGTCGAGCCGACGGGAAATAAAACTCATAACAAGGACACCTATCCAACAGAATGTCAGGCTGAGGTTAGCCGTGTGTTAAAAAAAAGTGGATTTATGCGATTAAATACCAGATAGTTAAGAAAAAAAATATTATCCTAACACAATTCTAACTTTAGGTGGATGCATTCTTAGCAGACGTATGATATGTTTTAAGTGGTTGTAGTGAAGAAAATTGGGAATTTGTTACGCCTCTTTTGAAAAACAGAGATATAAAAGAGAAGAGTCTTAAAATATGAGATTGTGGCGGTTGATAAAAGTTGGTTATTTGGTGATATTAATCCTGAACGGATTTATATACGCGGGTGATATTCTTACCGGGGCAGGAGCTACTTTTCCTCTTCCTCTTTATAATGTCTGGTTTGAGCGGTTCGAAAAAGAAACTGGCACCAGAATCAACTATAACTCAACCGGTTCGGGTGACGGCATAAGGCAGTTGGTTGAGCGCAAGGTGGATTTTGGAGCGACCGATGTGATTATGAGTAATACAGAGGAGGATTCGGCACCGGCGGATATACTACATATCCCTACCTGCATGGGTGCGGTTGCGGTGATATATAATCTGCCCGGAGTAGAGGAGCTGCGTCTTACGCCCGAATTGACAGCCGATATATTTATGGGGCGAATCATCTCGTGGACCGATCGTCGACTCGCAAGAGTTAACCCCTCGGTTACTTTCCCGCGAAAGGATATTGCGGTTATACACCGTTCCGAAGCGAGTGGTACATCCTATATCTTCACCGATTACCTCTCGCAGGTAAACCCCCGGTGGAAAGAGAAAGTGGGAAAAGGGAAAAAAGTCAGGTGGCCTGCCGGGATGGGAGTGGAGGGAAATCCGGGCGTGGCCGAAATGGTGGGGCATATCGAAGGTGCGATAGGATTTGTACAGCTGTCCTTTGCCGTAAGTAACGACCTGCCCACCGCGTTAATTCAAAACCGGGCGAATGTGTTTGTCAAACCAACGCTGGAAGCGGTTACGGCAGCGGCAGAAGATAACAACCCGTTAAGAGATGCTCAAGGAACAAGGAGTAACGGATATCCGGTCAGCTCATTTACCTATCTTATTGTATACAGGGAGCAGTCTTATGACGGAAGAACGCAATCAAATGCAAGAACACTGTACCGGTGGTTGTGGTGGTGTATTCACGAGGGACAGAAAAACACCCGGGAAATGCTCTATGCTCCACTTCCCGAAAAAGTGATCAGGCAGGCGGAAGACACGATCAGATCTATTCAATACAGGGGAAAAGAAATATTTTAACCGAAAAGTTTCAATTATGAAAAAAGCAATCACTCCATTATTCATTACACTCTTGTTTTCCGCGGCGGTTTTCTCCAAAGACACAGTGAAGGTCGCAGTTTTTGACTATATACCTCTATGCTCCAATGATCACTCAAATCAACCGGGGCTGTTTATCTCCTTGCTGGAGTACATCGCCGAGAAGGAAGACTGGCACCTCAAATATGTAACCGGAGCACTCAATGACTCTAAGAGAAATCTAGCCGAATCGAAAGTGGATATCATGGTCGCCGCGCAGTTTTCAAACGATTCGGTTCCGTATGTGTTTACACGTGAAACCGTCGTTTCAACCTGGGCGATGATGTATACCCGCAAAGAGAACAGGCAAATCGAAAATGTCCTGGATATAGAGGGCATGCGTGTGGGAGTAGTCAGGGATGATCCGCACAACGACGCACTGCGAAAAACGGTCAAGCGTCTGAATAGAAACTGCCTTTTCGTCGAATTTAAACATCCACACGATCTCATAGCGGCGCTGGATCGAAAATGGATAGATGTCGGGCTCGTCGATCGGCTCTACTGGTTTAATAACAAGAAGTTTTCAGATATAAAAAAGGTTTCAGCCGTTTTGTCACCTATAGAGTTCAGGTTTGCAGTGGCAAAAAACCGGGGAAATGATATAGGGGCTACGCTCGACTATTATATACATACCCTTAAGAGTGATCCTCAGTCGATATACTATAAGATTGTGGGGGAGACTTTTTCGGAGAAGAAACAATTCGTGCTGCCTCTATGGATTTACCTGATCGGATATCTAGTAGGTGTGCTAATACTTCTGGGAATCGGTATGCTTTTTCTTCTTCAAAGGCAGGTAAGGCGCAAAACCGCCGAATTGACAAGGAAAAACATTGAACTGGAGAAGGAGATAATCATGCGGCGTGTATCCGAAAAGCGCTACCGTGAGCTTTATGAGAGCAGCAGGGACGGTTTCCTGGTTATTGATACGGAATATCACATACTGGAGTGTAACTCGAGTTTTTGTGACATGTTAGGCTACAGTGTGAAGGAGCTTGTCAACCTGAAATTGACCGACCTCATCGTTGAGTGCTATCATGAGGCCGAAAAGTGTGTATTACAAAAAGAGGTAATGAAGCGGGGGTATTCGGATATCTATGAAAGTGAATATATTCGAAAAGACGGCCAAAGTTTGAATGTAGAGATTCGGGCGAATTTGCTTCATGACGAACATAATAAACCCCGAGGTATCTGGGCCTTTGTGCGTGATATAACAGAGAATCAGGTCAGGCTAAATAAGAGCAAGCAACAGCAAACTCCAGTTCAACCCGTTACCCGTGTTGCTCCTCGGTAATCCTTTGATTACCGTTTTGATCTCTCACCTCCCATAACTTGCGACAGGAATGGTTTTCCTGAATTTGAATACTCTGCCGTGTCTGGATCGGCATTCCTGCCGGGCCTTCTTGATTTGGTATTCGATAGAGGAACTTTTTGATCCGCAGTAGTTGATGAATAGACGTGTCTGTTGAGTGCAGGTCGTGTAATGAATACAATTCGTGCAGTGTACCTTCTTATAGTTTTGCATCATACCCCTCCCTCAAAAGGCATAAGAGGAACCGCCCCTGTGACGTTTCCGGATAAATTATACCCGTCAATATGTGGTATGTCAATAGCCGGTATGCCCCCCACAGATGGTATATATGCATAACTGTCAGTGCATCATATTCTTAGAATCGAAAAGAAAAAGTTATCAACACATGTTGAAAACTTTAGAAATGTGTGGATAAAATCGAAGGGGCAGCAAAGTCTCATTGCGATCTTTAGGGGTTTAATCCAGAGTTAATTCCAGACTCCTGCTCCTGGCCTGCTGATATTTTTCAGCCGATTTAAAATCTTTAAGTTCTTCATAAATGGCGGCCATTCCCGAGTATGCCTGTTCGTTTCGGATCTCGGAGAGTTGCAGAGAGTGACTGTAGTATCGAGCGGCCTGGAGAAACTTTCTCTGCTTTCGGTATATTTCACCCAGTTGGGAGTAGAAACGTGGTACCAGGGGGTATGATTCTACGGCTGCACTCAGTACCGTTTCGGCCTCTGCGTAGCGACCTTCGCCGATGTAGATGTCGACAAGAAAGGATACCGCATTGAGTCGAACAAGGGTGTTGTTTGCAGCGGTTAAACGCAGTGGAGGATGAGTGCGGGCGGCTTGAAGAAAGTGGTTTTCCGCCTTTTTCTCTTCATTCTGTTTCAGATAGATTTGTCCGAGTTGGAAATGTGATTCGATACGGGTGGGATCGAGAAAAAGACTTCGAAGAAGATATTTCTCGGCTTTTTCGTAATCCTTCTCTTTCATATAAAGAGCGGCAAGGTTTATGTGTGCCTGAACATAAACATCGCTGTTAAGACGGAAATTATCCGGTTTTTCACAGATTTTAGTGTAGCATTCGGCCGCCTCTTCATACTCATGCAAAGTAAGTCGGCAATCTCCCATATTCATTAAAAGTGTAGGATCGCCCGGAGAGGATTTGCACTCCAGCTGCAGAAGCTGTTTATTTCTGAGAGCTTTTCTGTAAACCAGCTGATTATCCGCATAGCCGGTGTGTAAGATGGAAATGTTTTCCAGCCGCGAAAAGGGAATGCCTGCTCGTTTAGCCGCAAACATTATCTGTTCATGTATTCTTCTTTCGAATCTCAGCGAATCGATACGAGGAAACAGACGCACCTGCATGAATTGCACCTCACCGCCTTCGGGAGTCAGACTTCGTACTTTGAATGCCGCCGCCTGAGGGGATGCGCTGCGCCAGAATTTTTGCAGATTCTTTGCGCTTTGCCGATCCATCCTGTCGTCTGCATCCAGCCAGAAAATCCAGTCGCATGTTGCCCTGTCTACAGCCGCGTTTCGGGCTTTGCTAAAATCGTTATCCCAGGGAAAGATTATTGTAGAGACACCGTAAAGAGCTGCTTTATGTAAAGTGTTGTCTACCGAGCCGGTATCACAAATAATCATCTCATCCATAACCGTATCTACCGTATCCAGGCAGTCGGCTATATTGGCGCTTTCATCCCGGACGATCATGGTAAGGGAACATGTTTTTTGGTCACTTGTGCTTTGCAGGTGAGCCTCTTCTAAAAGCAGCCTCTTCTGTGCCCGATGATCCTCTCCGAGTCGCTCATCGTCGATTGTTTCAAGCAAAGTTTTTGCGCGGCGGGGTTTTTGAATCGTCAAATACAGACGTGCTGAGCTTAGGGCAAAATCACTCCATTTGATTTGTTTTTTACCTATGAGCACTCGCAGGTTTTTAAGCTTCTGAGAGACTGAATCGGCTAATGAGATATTTTCGGTCATGCGGCATGAACTCCGAACAAACTGTAAAAAGGTGAATGTTTAACGACAACACCACGCGTGTCTGTCTGACTTCGGTTGTAGTTTAGGTATTAATCGTTATTAAGCACTATTCGCCCGGTTACCTGAAAAAGGCATTCTGCTTCGAAGTAATTAAGGCGGTGTCGGTTTACATTGAGCAAATCTAATGCCTGTTTAGGATTAGCCTGGGAAGGGGCTTGAAGGCATATTGCGTGTTTAAGAAGAGGAAAAAAAGTAGGGGAGGCGGAAAATTTTACTCGGTTTCTTTTTTCCTAAGGATATCGGCTATGTTTTTCAGATCCATGTCTTTTGATGCCGATGCTTCTTTATTTTCCGTTTGAATACGTTGATAGATTTCTTCGCGGTTTATTGTTATATTCCTGGGAGCTTCTATGCCAAGCTTTACATGTCGCCCGTCCAGATCGACAATTCTTATGACTATGTTGTCTTGAATGCGTATGGATTCGCCCAGTTTCCTTGTTAATACCAGCATGATTTAACTCTTTCTAAGTATTAGCTCTTTTGTGCCGTATCGATCGTCATCGATAATAACCTGTTTGCCCAGACGCTTTGTGCGGTTTATAAAAAGTGGTCCGATGAGGTTTGCGGTAGACTCGGCCGGATTGTCTCGTATGGTAACGATTGAATACAGCAGAATATCTTCGGGTTTTTCAAACTGTAAATCCGCAAGTTGTTCTTTGGTGATATTAGGTGAGTAGTCGGGCAAAAAAAGCATCGGGTTTATAATCGCAAACCGAAGCTTTGAACCGTCTGTACACACAAGCCATTCAAAAGGAAGATATTCGGGTATCTTTACAAGAACAAACTGCTTATGCTGCTCAAAACCCGGAATGCCGGCCTGAAATTGGATTATATCCTCCTGCTGATAAACCAGGTTCTGAAATAAATCACCCATAAAAGGACGGCTCCATCAGGTTTGTTTTTTTGATCATAATACACTAAAATCGTTTATTGCACACTATCCTGCAAGTAAATAATCCCGGAGCCGTCCGCGTGTAAGGAAACAGTTTGGAAGGACTCGACAAGGGTGGACTCAGACATCACTACCGGCTATTAACCCTGAAGAAGGCTGAGGACACTCTGCGGAACCATATTGGCCTGAGCCAGCATGGAGGTCGAGGATTGCTGCAGAATCTGGTTACGGGTAAATTTTGTTGTCTCCTGGGCGAAGTCCGCGTCACGAATCGTGGATTCTGCCGCGGTCATGTTCTGTTCCTGATTTTCCTGGTTGGAAAGAGCATGCTCAAGGCGATTGGTCTGCGCACCAAGATCGGCACGAAGTGTGTTTACATAGTCCAGTGCCGTATCGAGTGAGTTGATCGCGGCGGTAGCCCCAGTCTGACTGGTTACAACGCAGTTTGTTCCATCGATACTCATTGACCCGGTGGTTACTCCTCCAATAGTCAAGATAACCGCATCGGTGCCGTCGGTGTTGTCGTTTGGTCCGACATGCAAAACTCCGCCTGTCGACCAGATATCGGCTCCGTTCAGAAGTTTTTGGCTGTTGTACTGAGTTCCGTTGGCGATACGGTCGATCTCTTCCTTCAGACGATCAAACTCTACCTGTATGTAGTTTCTTTCGGTGCCGGTGAGTGTGTCGTTTGCGGCCTGGATCGACAGCTCACGCATACGCTGAAGCATGTCTTCTATCTCGATCAGAGCCCCCTCGGCAATGTTAAGAAGCGCGACCCCGTCCTGGATATTTCGGTTACCCATGGCCAGACCGCGGACCTGTGTACGCAACTGTTCCGAAACACTCAGACCGGCCGCATCGTCAGAGGCACGATTAATCCGAAGCCCGGTTGAGAGCTTTTCCAGAGATTTTTCCAGACTGCGATTTGCTTTGCGCAGCGATCCGCCTGTAATCATCGCCGGAATGTTTTGGTTAATGCGAGGCATACTACCCTCCTTATGTGTTTAATTGCTTCCATGCAGCCAACACCTCTGACTGCTTCGTTGGTCTTCCTGACCACCTCCGGCTTCCGTGCGATTCTTGTTTACGCAATGCATGTGCCATTTGCAAAATTGCCCTTTTTGGCCCCATAGGGGCCAATATTTAAAGAAAGATGCTGCCGATGACGGGGAAAAAAATTCCTGTCACTAGAGAAAATCTGCCAGTGACGGTTGAATGATTTTTGCCGCAGACTCTAGTGCTGCGTTGTAGACGGTTTGTGCCAGTGAAAATTCGGTCACCGTCTCGGCAAGATCGGCATCCTCAAGCTCAGACTGTCTGCGGGTTGTCTCGGTTAACTGCTGCTCGTTTCGTTCCAGAGTTATCTCAAAGCGATTCATACGTGCACCGTTTGTGCTCTGTGCCCCCAGAAGAAGCTGCATGACATCATCGATCTCTCCTATCGAGCTTTGAATGCCCGCCCGATCATTATGTAAGAGCCTCCGGCCGAACTCAATAAGTGTTTCCAACGTATTTACTCCACTTTCCGGATCATCCATAATTTCTCTTCCCGTGATGTTTATCGGCATGGTTATACCCGACTCTATCTCTCTGGCAATGTTGCCTTCAAGAGAGACTTCGTCTCCGTACACATTTTTGCCGCGTCCGACATAATCGAAAGTCATTTTCAACGCGCCCGGTTGATATCCCGGCGATCCGGGCGACATATCGTCCACCAGTGTCGCGGCATGAGGGCCGGTTGATAAGAGGGTGATAGTGCCGTTTGTATAGTCGACGGTATAGTCGCGGTTTTCAACCATCGTGGTTCCCGCATGGCTTAGCTGAAAATTGCCCGGTATAATGTTGGTGATCGGATCGTTTGTAAACGCGTCTCGAATCTGCACGGGCGTATCGGCGCCTGCCGCCGACGCGTCATAGTATGCCATTTTCAAATTGTTGTAATCATCGGCCGAGCCCGCATCCGAAGATGTGAGGGGAAAGGGGGCGATTTTCGACTGCTTGCCTCCAAACACATACTCACCCTTGTACTGTGTGTTAAAAAGGCTCACCATCTGTCGGGTGAGCTGTTCTATTTCCTTTGCCACAAACATACGTTCATCGGGCGAAAGAGTGTCATTTGATGCCTGAATGCTCAGCTCGCGTACCCGCTGCATGATATCGTTCATACTCAACATGGAGGTGTCGGTTACGGACATGAAACCGAGTCCGTCTTCTATGTTTTTTTGATACTGGCTCAGTTGCTTTACCTTAGAGCGTAGTTTAAGACCGTTTGCGGTATCAACGGGGTTGTCGGAGGGACGCAGAATCCTTTTGCCCGTAGCCATTTGCTGCTGTAAATCGGTCAATTCGCCGTAACGGTTGTTTATAACTTTTTGGACATTGCGGTTCAACGAACTGAATGTTACACGCATACAAACCTCTTTATCTGTAAATAATAGTCTTGGCTTTTACATCGAATAACGGCCCGGGCATTACTTTGTCCGAGATTTGTTTTCAGAAAAAATGTGCTCATCATGTCAACCCGCCTACATGTTCATCAGAACTTCAAGCATTCGGTCGGCGGTGGAGATGATGCGTGCCGCGGCCTGATAGGTATGCTGAAACTTGATCATTTCCGCCATTTCCTCATCAAGCGATACACCGGAGATGGAGTCCTGATGTGTTTCGTATTGATCCACCAGAAAAGTTCGGGTTTCCAGATTGGATGAGGCTTCATTTCGATTGATTCCCAGCGTGCCTATAAACGAGCTGTAAAACTGATCGAATGTGGCCGTAGGAGTGCCCATCGAATCCGCATGCATCGTTTGTGTGTGTCGAAGCTGCGCCACGGCAAGGGCATTGGCGTTGTCGCCGGCACCCGAAAATCCGCCCGTGTTAAAGGAGTATTCTATAGTCATGGGATCACCGTCGTAGGATGAATTCAGAAGCTGAAAGGTTCCCATCTGGTGATCGATATGAAAGTCTACGCCCTCGGTAAGGACCGTGCCGGTCGTTTCGTTGGTGACGGTGATTGACTGAGAGAGAATGTCCCGATGAGAAAGGTTGACCGGGACGGCTCCATAGGTGTGGATAACGCCCGTTTCAGTTGCCTGACGGGTTTCTCCTCCCTGAGCGGCGGCGATATTCTTAACATCCGACAGTATGGAAGCAGACAGACTGATATCGGAGGCGCCGGTTGGGTTTGGATCAAAGAAGTCTATCCCGGTATAGCCCTGAAGGCTAAATCCGCCGTTGTGTACACGATTGATCTCCGCCGCCATAGTTTGTGCCAGTAAATCAAGTTCCTTTTCATACGAAGGGATAAGCGTATCCCGCGAATCGATCAGGCCCTTTAATTCACCGCCGGTTGGAATAAATGGGCGCTTGGAGTTTGCGAATCGAAGTCCAAGCTGCATATAGCTGGTTCCGTCCGGACGGTTGTGCTGATGTGTGGTCAGTTCCACTTTCTGCACATCAACGGGTGAAACCAGAATGTTGCCCGCAGTGCTTAGGGTGATCTGCCCACGCTCGTTTTCTATGGCCTCGATTTCGATTATGTTTGAAAGCTCTTTGAGAAGGCGATCACGGTGATCACGGCTGTCGTTGGCGTTTTGGCTGTTGATCTCTACCGAGGCAATCTCGTTGTTTAAATTGTGAATCTCGGAGGTTATCTGATTTATCTTGTCTACCCGATTGCGAATCTCATCATTGCGCGTGTCTTTGAGGTCCCGAAGTTCACCGCTGAGGTTGTGAAAAACATCAGTCAGCACCTCGCCGTTGGTTTTGACCATTGTACGGGCCGCCATATCGGAGGGGTTATTCGCAAGGTTTTCCCAACTGTCAAAGAACTGATCGATATACTGCATCAGGCCGGTATCGCTGGGCTCGGTAAAAATGTTTTCTACCGCCTCCAGTGTATGATCCACCTCGGTGAAAAATCCCACCTCCTGATTTTGTCTGCGGATCTGTTGATCGATATATGTATTTCGTATCCGCTCAATGTTGATCACCTCAACACCATAGCCCATCTGGCCGAAACTGTCGTCCTTGCGATGGGCGCTCACGGTGTTAAGACGCTTGCGGGAATACCCCTCCACATCCGCGTTGGCAATATTCTGTCCGGTGACATCCATTCCCAGCTGTGATGCCGCGAGTCCTCGTGTGCCGGTGTTTAGAACCGAAAAAAGTCCCATTGTGTAATCCTATGCGGTGTGGTTGACCATATTTCGACGATGTACGGAGGTTTCTCTGGTTCCGCCGCGCTTATAACCTCCGGAGTCGTTCATCGATGAGAAGCGCAGTTCGACATTAAACGTCACGTTTTCCAGATTCTGCTCAAGCAGCACCTTGTTTGCCGTGTTAAGACGGGTCAGAAGACAGACTTTTTCCTTAAGCTTTTTGTGCTGCTCCACAAAACAATCCCTGAGGGCAGGGGAGGCAATAGAGATGATATCACGCATTTTCATGCTGCGACCCGCGAAATTGGCTTGTCGGCCGATTTCTTCACAAAGCGCAAGCCGCTTCTCTTCAAGCTCCTCTACATGCAGAGTCGTCTCATCGTATTGAGCCGTGTACTTTTGTATCATGTCGATTTCTCTGCCGACAATAGCATCATTCATCTTTTGAGCAAAGCTTAACAGTTGGTCCTGAAATAAAAGAATTCTATCCAGAATACTTTGAAGCTGCTTAAGAAGTGTTTCCATATTTACCTGTTCCCGGTTACACTGGTTGCATTATGAGCAAATTTCTCACGGTAATTCAAAACCCGCGGGACATACTTTTGTGTCTCCTTATAGGGAGGGATGTCATTGTATCTTTCCACCGCTGAAGGACCGGCGTTATACGCGGCTAAGGCAAGTCGTTCGTTTCCATCAAACCGGTCCAGCATCATGCGAAGATAACGGCTGCCGCCGTAAATATTCTGATATGGATTAAACACCTGATTTACTCCCATGTCCTTTGCAGTCGAGTCAATAAGCTGCATCAGCCCTTTTGCTCCCGCCGACGATACCGCATTGGGATTACCCGCGGACTCCTGAGCAATCACCGCCGAGATCAGACTCGAATCCAGGTCATACTTTGCGGCGGCTTTATCGATGATGTTTTTCCATTGCATCACCCGTTGCTGTATGGAGCCGCCGACTTCAACGGAAGGCGAGTTTCTCATAACATGAGGGTTTGCCATCCATGGTTGAACCGACAGCGATTCAAGGGGAGACAGCGACGGCAATTGGCTGCTTTGGTTTTGATTGAGTTCCCGCAGAATAAGATCGGATATCCCGAGGGATGCATTTTTTGCCAGCAGTGATGCGTATTCCTTATCAAGCATTTCGGTATAGATCTGCTCGCCCGTGCTCTGGGGGATAAAGCCGCTGCGCATGACAGAGGAGCGCATAGCTTTAAACATCATCGAAGAAAACACCGATTCGAATTCCCGAGCTACTTTGGCGCGGCGAGACGGGGAATTTGTCGCTGCCCGACCCGCTGCTTGTGATATTGCATCAGAGCGTATTGCCATATCACGAATCCTTTCGTGAGAGTATGATCAATCCGGCATTTATGCAACCGGTGTGCCATATGTATAATTCATGATATGTCAGAGCATTAGGAATATGAGCTTTATGATCCTCCCGGCAAAAAGTTCACCTTAGGGGCAGAATACTCCCGTCTTGAGCGGTAGTGGGAGGCAAATGAGAGTATATTGCCCGATTATTCTTTCATGAGCTATTTTAGGAGATAATAAAAGGTGTGTGACGATGACTGATTACAATGTAGATAAATGGAGTAGCGTAATTCTTGACTCGATTGCCGAGGGCGTATTTACGGTCGATGAAAACTGGAATGTTACTTCTTTTAATAAAGCGGCGGAAAAGATAATCGGCGTTTCACGGCACGAGGCGATTGGTCGTAAGTGCTGGGAGGTTTTTCACGCGGATGTCTGTGAAAAAAACTGCACTCTTCGAGACACTCTGAAAACCGGCCGGCCATGTTCCAACAGAACGGTTTCCATAGTCAACAGCCAGGGTAAAAACGTCCCGATCAGTATATCAACCGCGATATTGAAGGACAAGAACGGCAACGTCGCGGGAGGAGTAGAAACATTTCGCGATCTGAGCGAGGTTCAGGAGCTTCGCAAGGAGATTGTGGGGCGAAACACATTTTCCGATATCGTCACCCGGGATAATCGTCTCCTGAATATGTTTGATACTCTCCCGGCGATAGCGCGAAGTAAATCGCCTGTGTTGATACTTGGGGAAAGTGGTACCGGCAAGGAACTTCTGGCTAAGGCGATCCACAATCTCAGCGGCCGTGGGGACGGTCCTTTTGTGGCGGTCAACTGTGGTGCACTGCCCGAAAATCTTCTCGAATCCGAACTGTTTGGCTACAAAAAGGGTGCTTTCACCGATGCTAAAAACGATAAGCCGGGACGGTTTGACCGTGCCCAGGGCGGGACTCTGTTTCTTGATGAAATCGCGGATTTGTCCAAACCCATACAGGTGAAACTTCTGAGGGTGCTGCAGGAAAGCGTCTATGAGCCACTGGGCTCCACCTCGCCGGTGAAGGCTGATGTTCGAATAATTTCGGCTACAAACAGAGACATCGAAAAAATGGTAACCGACGGATCTTTCAGGAGGGACCTATACTACAGGATAAACATCTTCTCCCTTACTCTTCCACCCCTTAGGAACCGTCCCGGAGATATTCCTCTTCTGGCCGATTATTTCATAAACCATTTCAATTCCCTCTACCATAAAAATATCGAAAGCCTTAGCAGCGATGCTTTGTCGGCTCTCATGTCGTATGATTTTCCCGGAAACATCAGGGAATTTGAGAATATGATGCACCATGCTTTTGTTTTGTGTGAGAGTAATGTCATTCAAAAAGTACATTTTCCGGACAGATTCAGCCGTCCAAACGAAAAAACCGTCGAATCGAATGACTCGTTGGAATCATTCGAGAGGCAGAGGATAGAGAGAGCACTACGGCAAAACAGATTCAACCGCACCCACACATCACGTCAGCTTGGGATCCATCCCAGCACCTTGTGGCGTAAAATGCGTCGACTCGGTATCGATGCCTAGGCTTTAAATTGTATGGATAATTCGGAATTGAGAAAAAAACCCCGTGAAACACGGGGTATCAGTTTTTGATTCTATCATGCCTGCCAAAGCAGTATCGTTTGGTCCAGCCCGAGAGCCCCTTTACCCGGCAAGTGAGTTTACTATTTTCATAAAAACGTCTCTGGCCGCACTCTCACTGTTGTTTTCTACATAAACCTTTCCCGCATCGCTGATGCTGACGAAATGGGGATCGATAGGAATCTTGCCCAAAAACTTTATTCCCAGCTCCTGGGCCATTCTCTTGCCGCCGTCACTGCCGAAAATGTTGGTTAACTTGTTGCATTCAGGGCAAATAAAGCCGCTCATGTTTTCAATTATCCCCACAACCGGCAGGTTGAGCTTAGAGCAAAAATCGATCGATTTCCGGACATCAAAGGTCGCCACATCCTGAGGGCTGGTTACGATTATCGCCCCGTCCGGATGAGCGGTTTGAACAACACTCAACGGTTCATCACCGGTTCCTGGAGGAGAGTCGATTATCAAAAAATCCAGCTCGCCCCAAACCGTGTGGCCGATCAATTGGGAGATGACCGCATGTTTAAGGGGGCCTCTCCATATAACCGAATCGTGCATTTTCTGAAGCAGGAATTGAACAGACATCACTTTCAGTTTATTATTGTACTTTTCTATCGGTTTAATATGGGTCTCATCCCCGCTTGTTCTAACCGTCTCCATTCCCAACATTTTTGCAACGGAAGGACCGTGCAGATCGCTGTCCATAAGTCCGGTGGAATGTCCTTTCAGCGCAAGTCCCGCCGCTATGTTGACCGCAACCGTACTTTTGCCCACGCCGCCCTTGCCTGACAAAACAACCAGTTTTTTCTTGATGCCTGCAAGAGTTTCATTTAATCTCTCTTCGTTTGCTCCGTTATGACTCATACATATCCTTTCATAAAAAGAGGGAAACGCCTCTATGCAACCCCTGTGCCGCTCTGAGAAAGCCCCGGATCGCCGTTTAGCGGCAGGCAGGCTTTGCATGCGCGCAATGATCTCTTGCCGGTATGCATGTGT
>CAZPHU010000039.1:0-31789 GCA_964586285.1 uncultured Fibrobacterota bacterium
TTGCGTAACGACAAAGAGATCTTCAAGAGATGCTTGTCGGAGCGTTTCCCCAAATTTACCGATATACCTTATGCCAAAGAAAATAATCTTTTCGACTGGGGATCAGCGGTAGCACAAAATTCCGAACTTTGCGCCTATCTCAGAGAGCAGATAAATGCGCTGCCGCCTTTACTCGACGTTTCCTTCTTAGAAAAGCAGCTGGAAAGATGTCTTATTCCAAACAACGATTTGAAACAAATTAACATCAAAGCACTCATAAAAAGAGCTCTCCCCCAATCATTAGTATCCCCAGCAGCAACAATAGCTGCCGGAATGAAAGACAAGTCGTTGGATTTACCTCCTCTGATGCTTATCTTTCGCGCCGCCGTACTCGCCCGCTGGTTTAAATTATGGTTGAGCGAATGAATGGTGTGATCTTTAGAAAACCTTTTTTCCTAACCTGAGCGGTTCAAAGTGAATGAGCTTTGCCACCCCTTGACGGGCATAAGGTTTGAAGCAATCGGGTGGAATACCCGCCGTGGTATTCCACCCGATTGCTGAAATCCTTATTTCCTAAAGCATTGTGCAGCCAGCCGTGAGAGAATCGCTCAGGTCAGGTTGTAGTTTTCACACTGAACCAGCTCTGATCAGAAAAAATCTTTTTGGACATGGTGAGACCATATTTTTTTCTCCCAACCAATAATACCGTCAAACTTTCGGAGTTCTATGAATACTCAAACGATATACATACGATGGTTAACAAGAACTCGGCCACAACCAACGCCTGTTTCCGCACATAACCCATAGAATAAAAAAAAACTCCCAAACAGCCTTTAAGAGCCGTCCGGGAGCTTCCGTTTGCAACAGATATAGTATTAAGGAAATTGTATTCCCAGCCAACGAGGGCTTCCTTGGCCTTGACGTATAACTACTTCATAAACGATTTCACGTTGAACTTTGGCTTGGCCGTTTTAAGTTTCTTCTCTCCCTTGCCCGACCACTGACGCAGCTTTTCGGCGGAGCTTTGAGGTTTTTTGCGCTCACCACGCTCTTTTTTGCCCTCCCCCGCAGGCTTACGTTCCAGGCGTGCACCTGGTTCGGCTTTCATCGAAAGCGAGATCCGCTTCAGATCCGCATCAACGGAAACAACCGTAACCTTTACCACCTGTCCAACTTTCACCACCTTCTTGGGATCATCAACGAAACGATCGGCCAGTTCACTTATGTGCACCAGTCCGTCCTGATGAACCCCGATGTCGACGAATGCACCAAAATTGGTCACATTGGTCACGGTGCCCTCAAGTTTCATTCCCGGCGAAAGGTGCTTAATCTCACTGATCTCATCATCGAACTTCGCATAGGTGAACTCGGCACGCGGATCTCTTCCAGGCTTCTCAAGTTCTTCAATAATGTCCTCGATAGTAGGCAAGCCCACTTCTTGGGAAACAAACCTGTTCTTATCGATACCGCGAATTGCGGAGCTGTTGCCGATCAATCTATCCACGGTTGTGTTGAGGACTTCGGTCATCGAACTTACCACATTGTACCGCTCAGGATGCACGCCGGAATTGTCCAGAGGATTTTCGCCCCCCGGAATCCGCAGAAAGCCGGCTGCCTGCTCAAAAGTCTTATCTCCCAGACCGGAAACATCTTTCAACTCCTCACGGCTTTTAAATGCGCCGTTCTTATTTCGATGCGCCACGATTTTTGCCGCGATGTTTCGGTTTAATCCGGACACATACTTAAGCAGCTCTTCGGAGGCGAGGTTGAGATCCACCCCAACCATGTTCACACAGCTTTCCACGATCTCCTCCAAAGAAGACTTGAGCTTCGCCTGGTTAACATCATGCTGATACTGCCCCACCCCGATAGATTTGGGATCAATCTTGACCAGCTCCGAGAGAGGGTCCTGAAGGCGGCGGGCAATAGAGATTGCTCCACGAACCGTAAGATCGAACTCAGGGAATTCCCGAATGGCGACTTCCGATGCGCTGTAGACACTCGCACCCGACTCGTTTACTATCAGGCTGATCGGCCTTTTGTCTTCCGGATAATCGGCAATTGTGTCTTTAATAAATTTCTCGGTTTCGCGGCTTGCTGTCCCATTTCCGATCGCGATCATCTCCACTCCATGCGTATCGATCAATCTACGAATTATGTCGGCGGCCTCGGAAACCTTTTTTTGCGGCTCATTGGGATATATAGTCTGATATTCCAGAAACTTACCTGTATTATCCAATGTCACTACCTTGCAGCCCGTGCGAAATCCGGGATCGACTCCCATTACCCCTTTCCGTCCCGCCGGAGATGCCAGAAGAAGCTGGCGGAGATTTTCACCAAAGACTTTAAAAGCCTCATCCTCGGCCTTCTGACGAATCTCTTTTCTGATCTCGGTTTCAGTTGCAGTGGAAAGAAGTCGGTTGAGGCTGTCGGTAATTGTTTTCTTCAAGAGTTCCTCTGATGCAGACCTGGGGTTCTTTATAAATTTATCCTCAAGATATGCCTGTGCGCGTTGCTCAGGATACCCAAGCTCAAGGCGAAGAACCTTCTCCCGCTCTCCTCTCAGCATCGCCAGCACACGGTGAGAGGGCATTTCTTTTACCGGCTCCCTATAATCATAGTACATCTCGAATTTGGTTTTCTTTTCGGCGAAATCTTTTCTGACTCCGCAAACCATTTCCCCTTCTTCCCACGCAAGCTCACGAAGCCATTTACGCACATCGGCATCATCGGCTATTTCTTCGGCCAGGATATCGCACGCTCCCGCAAGCACCTTTTGAGGTGTATCAAATCCGGCTTCAACATTGATATATTTGAGGGCCTCCGCCTCAAGATCAGCCTGCGGCATAGACAGATCAACAAGATAGCGAGTCAGGGGCTCGAGACCGGCATCCGTCGCTTTTTTTCCTCTGGTGATACGTTTCGGTTTGTAGGGGAGGTACAAATCCTCCAATTCAGTCTTGCTCAGAGTGTCGCTTATCTTCTTCTCAAGCTCTGGTGTAAGCTTATCCTGGGATTTGATCGACTCAAGTATAACGGCTCGGCGTTCATCCAACTCTTTGTAATATTCATATTTATGTTGAAGGTCGCGCAGCTGAATCTCATCCAGCTCACCTGTTCTTTCTTTTCTGTAGCGGGCAATGAATGGAATAGTTGCCCCTTCATCCAGCAGCTCCAGCGTGTTATTCACCTGAAAGGGCTTAAGATTTAGTTCAGTAATCAGCTGTTCGGAAATATTCACCGGCAGACCTCATTTCTCCGATTCAAATTATGTTTCTCTTGCCTTTCATAAACAGGCAGACATCAAAGATAATTAATTATGTCTCAGTTTTCTAATAGAAATATCATGTACCTAAACTGAGCGGTTCTGAGTCGATGATTTGCTCAATGCCTTGAAGGCAGAAGGATTAAAACAATTGCGGGGAATACCCGCTGCGGTATTTCCAAATTGCAGAAATTCTTCTACTCCAAGGCATCGAGCAAATCGCCGCGAGAGAATCACTCAGTTTAGGATGTACATTTTCCAGAAGATACGGTCTTGCTCCACAAAGTATTTTGATTTCGGATTACAAAATCGTTTGTGAGGGGGGCAATACCATGCATATGTCTGATGCACTTTTATCACCCCCTGTGGGCGGAGCGTAAACTCCTCTAGTTTGATCGCCACAAGGAGAAACATAGTAGTGAATTTATCAAATCAGTAGAAATTCATGGTACGGCAATCTAAAACAAGGGCCAATATTTTGGCGATAATAAATAATTAAGGGAACAAGAGGTATTAATACAGTCGCCGAAAAATCATCGCCGGATGATTTTACCCGTCGCCAATCCACTATTTTTAAGTAAACTTTTGCGGTATAAGCTTTTCAGGAGTACGTTTGGAAGTATTTAACTCTCTAATAAATTTGGACATAGAACTTTTTTGGCTATTAAACCAGGCGCATTCGCCTATCTTCGATCTCTTTTTCGCCATATCTACAAACCTGGGTCACGCGCTTTTTCTGATCCCCGCACTCTGGCTGTTACTTGTTATTAACCCTCCGGTTAAAAGTAAAAAGCATGCGGTCATTTTTTTGTTGTCCTCCCTGGCGATATGCGGGATAATAAATTCTTCCATAAAATCTGCAGTCAAGAGGCCTCGGCCGGTTTTGTATTTCAGCAGGCAAACCGAAGGTGAAACTCCCACCACAAATCAGGTTCATGTGGTAGGCCCGGCACATAAGTACAGATCTTTTCCATCCGGGCACACAAATACCGCTTTTGCGGCAGCAACCGCGCTGATCCTCCTCTACGGAGCAGGCGCGTGGTTTGCATATTTGGGGGCTCTTTGCGTGGCATATTCAAGGGTTTACCTTGGTGTTCACTTTCCTTTCGACACCCTGGTCGGTGCAATTTTGGCGGTGATAACAACTATTTTATTGTATAGAATTTATAATCGGTGGATTCATTCGTTCGAAAGAAGACAAATCGGCATCGTTTCAACAAATCGAGAAGTCAAAACGTTAAAAGCCTGAAAACATAGGAAGTTAAGATAAAATGCTGAATAATAAGAAGATCATCGTTGTTTTGCCCGCATATAACGCCGAAAGAACTCTCGAACAGACTTTTGCGGAGATCCCATTCGATATTGTCGACGATACGATTCTCGTGGATGATTGCAGCAGAGACGAAACCGTGAAGAAAGCACAGGAATTAGGGATAAAACATGTCATTCGTCACGAAAAAAACCGGGGGTATGGAGGTAATCAAAAGACCTGCTACAACCGGGCGCTGGAACTGGGAGCCGATATAGTAGTGATGCTTCACCCCGACTATCAATATACTCCCAAACTCATATCGGCCATGTCCAGTATTATCGCAAACGGGTTGTATCATGTAGTTTTCGGTTCCCGGATTCTTGGGAAAGGAGCGCTCAAAGGTGGTATGCCCGGTTACAAGTATCTCGCCAATCGTTTGCTGACTCTGTTTCAGAACGTACTGATGGGTCAGAAGTTATCCGAATACCACACCGGATACCGAGCATTTTCCAGAGAGGCGCTTCTTGCAATAGATTACGAAAGCAACTCCGACAATTTTATTTTCGACAATCAAATGATCGCCCAGCTGTTTTCCGAAGGATTCGAAATAGCAGAGGTGACCTGTCCGACCAAATACTTTAACGACGCTTCGTCAATCAATCTTAAAAACAGTACCATATACGGATTAGGAGTCCTTTCGGTATCGGTCGGCTACTTTTTGGGAAGGCTAACCGGAAAACACAAAAAAGGAAATGCACCCGAGTTTCAGCTGAGTGAGTCATGAGAGCGTTGTTCGGAAGCAGCTGCTCCAAGTCGGAACGTTATACCATAAGCTGAGCAAATCGCCGCGAGAGAATCGCTCAGTTTAGGTTTATAATGCAATTTCGCACGCAAAAGAGCCTCTTCTACACTGCCTGATGCATTTTTACCGGAAGCTGAACGTAGAAGGTCTTACCGTTTTCATTATAACTATCAAAAAAGATTTGGCCTCCGTGAGCCTTAATTAAACCCTTGGCAATCATCAGCTTCAGTTCGGCACCACGCTGAGACTGGTTCCATTCCCTGGCCTCCCCACGAAACAGACGATCAAAGATTCGTGCTCTTTCCGATGAATCGGGCCGGTTTACTCCGGCTGTGACCGCAATCTCGATATCAGACTCGGTCTCTTCAACGAAAAAGGATACCACTCCACCCGAGGGCAAACCATCAATCAGGTTGCTCATTATGCTGGAAAATATTTTCTTCATTCTTTTCTCATCAACCTGCAACATAATCTCCTGCTTGTAATCATCCGGAATGATTACATCGACACCATTAAAGTCGGCTTGTGATGAGATTACCTCGTGAAGCAGTCCAAACAGAGGCACCTGGTCTAATTGAAGGCTCATTTCACCACTCTCGATTCTGGAAACCTCCAGGAATGATCCTATAAACTCGCCCAAACGCTTCCCCTCATCTTTTATGATCTCCAGAAATCTCCTCTTCTCTTCGTCGCTAAGCACGATATCCGGTGTTATCATAGTCTCGGCAAATCCTACGATAGAGGTCAATGGAGCACGTAAATCATGAGAAACAATCGACATGAATTCGGATCTTTGCGATTGCACCCGCTGAAGCTGGATCTGTTTTTCGGCGAGTTTTTCCTTTATATGATGCAACTGAGTTATCTCCCGTGCTATTACCCAAACCTCCTTCTCACCACCTTGCTCATCGGGCACGATTCGAAAACTATATGCTTTGCCCCCTACCTCGATTTCTTTTTCCACCGTATGCTCCTTACGGCGGTTAATAACATCTGCAATCATTTGCCGCCATGACGGCTCACCCGAGAACAGCCGATCCAATGATTGAATAAACGATCCGCCGGAGGCAATGCCTGCTTGCTGGAAAAAGCTCCCAGCCGCTCTGTTAGACCAGCTGACCCCTTTTTGCTGATTGTAACGAAAAACAGGATCGGGCAAAAACCTGTCCATTATACCGATGTATCTTTCTGCATCCAGACGTTTGTCTCTTTCACCATTGAGCCTTCTTGTACAATTCTCCAATTCAGCCGTACGGATAGCTACTCTTGATTCCAACTCTTTTATAGTGTTTGAATAGGAGGACCTTGATTCTTTATCTTTTCTGCTGTTAACAATCACCTTTTGGACGGCATTGGGCAACCTGAGCAGTTTATCTTTAATGACATAATCGGCCGCACCGGCTTTCATTACGTCGGTTGCCGTTATGGGATCGAGTTTGTCACTTACCACAATCAAGGGAAGATGTATACGATTTTCCCTGAGTATGTTCAACGCCTGTGAAGCATTGCAGTCGGCCAGTTCATATTCGGAAATGAGAATATCCGGATCAATATGAGATATTTCCGATAAAGCCTCATTTAAGTTTTCTACCCGATGTACTTTCATCCTCATAGTGGATTTTTCAAGAACATCGCGTATTATCCCCGCATCTTCGGCCTTGTCTTCGATTATCAAAACCTTAATGTAATCTTCCATGCTTTTCCTCTATTAAGAAGCATACCCGCTAAATCACACACAAGGGCTCATTTTCAGCAAATCTTGCACCATTTGGGGAAAATTGACACATAGGGCCGGATTTTTGGCCACCTATGCCAAGGCATACTTTTTGATTCATATGTTTGTTTTGACAAAAGCAGTTAAACGATCGAAGAGGTGCTGTAGTGAGAATAGTTCTTTGGCTTCCGGCAGTAAGCATGGTGATGTGGATTTCGGGCTGCGGCGCAGCCGGGATGTTTTACAGCCCTCATGATGACGCCAGCGCCTCGGCCAAGGTTTTAGGACTCGCCCCCAGTACAACCAGGGGTAATGTGTTTTTCAGGCCGGTACCGAATAAAGGTTTAAGGATTGAAGGACGAATAGAGGGACTGATCCCCGGACACAGTTACGCCGTTTTCATCTATGAGAATGGAAATTGCTCCGATGAACAATCACCCGGAAATGTTTTTGATCCGGGAAACAGCGGGCGTCATGGTCGGCCGGGGCTTTCTCCGCAACAACACAACGCGGGCGACCTGCCTAATTACACAGCCAATGAGGATGGAATCCTGGACATAGATTTTACCACGGATGCACTGGAGGTGGGTCGCTCTTCACACTCCGTCATTGGTAGGAGCATAGTAATTCACGCCGGCCCGTCTGATTTTACCACCCAACCCTTTGGAGACTCCGGTGCGATTATTGCCTGTGGAGTAATCAAAGACGGGAATCAAACAAAATAAGTTTACATCTCCCCCATAAAAAGGAGCGGCTATCATGTTGTGGGATATAATCGACAAGTCTATGGCAGGAGATCCACTGGTGGCTGAGGAGATCGGCTATCTGCTTCGCCTCCCGCTTTTTACCGAAGAGTCAGCGCTGATCCTCTCCGCCGCCCGAAAGAAAAGTGAAGCACTAAACAGCGGATACGCCGAGGTCCATGCCAGAATACAGCTCGACCATGCGGCCTGTCCAAATAACTGCTCATTTTGTTCCTTCGCAAAAAGGAATTTCAACGTGCCCCGTCACTGGCTTTCACCCGAGGAGATAGTAAAGCGGACAATTGAATATGAATCCGATCAAGCCAACGCGATTCTCATAAGCGCGACAGCCGCCTACCCTTTTGAGAGGTTTATCGAAATGTCTCAGGAAGTAAAAAATGCCCTCCAACCCGAGACAATCATGGTTGCCAACATCGGTGATCTTTCGCTGGAACAGGCCTATCGCCTGGTCGATTGCGGCTATAAAGGAGTATATCATGCGGTAAGATTAGGAGAAAGTATAGATACGGCTGTCACATTGGAAAAGCGCCGAAACACATTCGAAAACATAAAAGAGGCCGGCTTGCTTCTGGGCACCTGCCTGGAGCCAATTGGAAGTGAACATACGGTAAGTGAGCTGGTAGAAAAAACTCTTATGACAAGTATAGCCGGTCCTGTATTCGGTGGAGCAGTCAGGAGAATCCCTCTTCCCTCACGGGGCCTAACTCATGAAGAGATGGTCAGCGAAGCGGAGATGGCCCATATCCTGGCGGTCGTACGTCTTGCACTGGACTACTCGGTGCCCGGCCTTTGTACCTATGAGCCCAATGTAATAGGCGCGGCAGCCGGAGCAAATCTTTTTTGGGCCGATTCCGACAGCAGACTCGACAATGTGCATTATGCGCGCACAATGAGGCCACTGTCTTCGGTAACCGAATGCAGACACGTATTCGAAGAAGCCGAATGGCCGGTGCTGAAAGGCCCGTCACAGCTCTATTCGCGCAAAACCGAAAACATGCATTATCCTCGTAAAACCGGATAAGACTCGGCCGGCAGTAATAGAAACTATTTGTGATTATGAGAGCAGCTTACGAAAGAAGGTAAGTTCCTTCGAATACTTCCCGTGCGGGTCCTGTCATAAATACAGGATGATCCGAGTTACCGTCCCATTCTATCTCCAAGTCTCCTCCGGCCAGGTGCACGGTCACCCGATTCTCATGTTTTCCGTTGATAACGCCGGCTACCGCAGCAGCACATGCACCGGTCCCGCAAGCCATTGTCTCCCCGCATCCCCGCTCAAATACCCGCATGGTGATCTGTTTGGGATCGTCCACCCGAACAAATTCTACATTCGTTCTTTTTGGGAAAAAGGGATGCGATTCTATTTTTGGCCCCAGGCCCAACACAAGTGAATCACTCAATTCATCTTCAAACAAAACAGCATGCGGATTGCCCATGCCAACAGCGGTAATCAAAAACTGCCGGCCCTCTACATCCAGAGGATGTTTCACCACGCGTTCTCCCGAATACCGGGTCGGTATCTCCGAAGCTTTCAGTACGGGCGGTCCCATATTAACTTTATAGCCGTCTTCCAACTTTTGGGTGTGTATGATACCGGCCCCGGTCTCGATCGCCAGAGTGTGCTTACTGCTCAACCCATAGACATGGACATAGAGAGAAAAACATCGTATTCCGTTGCCGCACATCTCAGCTTCACTGCCGTCGCTGTTAATGATGCGCATCCTGAAATCAGCTTTATCCGAGGGCTCAATCAGGATTATTCCATCCCCACCTATTCCGCGTCTCCTGTCACAAATAGTGACTGCCTGTTCGAAAATCCTTTTCTTTATCTCTTCATCATCAGGCCTGACCAAAATGAAATCATTTGCCAAACCTTCCATCTTCACAAATCGCATAGCATCTCCGATCAAACAGGACAAGGTATACAGGACCGGGAAATCAGTTACGAACCCCGGTTATTTACAGGCACTCGTTTTTCTCGGCAATCCAAATTCTTTCTAAACCTCCGGCGGCGGTAAATTCTCATATCAAAAATTAATTGCGCAAAAATCAGAAGAAAATCAAACTACCAACTCTGAACGGATTGCTGCAGCACCTGCTCCACGAT
Source organism: uncultured Fibrobacterota bacterium (assembly GCA_964586285.1). Classification (GTDB taxonomy): domain Bacteria; phylum Fibrobacterota; class Chitinivibrionia; order Chitinivibrionales; family CAYFVL01; genus CAZPHU01. The sequence goes on from CAZPHU010000039.1 coordinate 9,884, forward strand.
TTCGCCGATAGCTCGTTGTCTGCCGATATCCTCCGTTTCCTCCTCGAAGTCATAAATGCCCTCTCCCTCAACGATTCCCTCATAGAGAGGCTCGTCTTTCACGTCGTCTAAAAATTCGATTTGAACCCGTATACGAACCGCATACTCCTCAACATCAACATCCCTGACATCCTCGGTCTCGTAGGTGTAGGGATGATTGGAATAGCTCAAAACCGCTCCCTGCAAAGTGGCGTCGCCCCCCTCCGATACTATTCGCAAGAGGTTACTCTGAAGGATTTCAGTATTTACCTGTTCGGTCAACTGCTCCGCGATATCCGGCTGGAGACTCTTGTTGATAAACAGCGGTATAGTTACAGTCTTTAGGTACGGGGGCAAAGTAGAGCCGCTGAATGTATATATTCCGCAACCGGCCGAAAACAGAATACAGACCGCCAACAGCACCGATAACTTTTTTGATCTTTTCATCTCATATACGCTTGAAAAAGGAATCAATCTCATGCCCTGCCTCGTTAACATCTTTACAATATAGAAATTCGCCGTCCAGAGAACGTACAAACGCTTTACCATAGCCTTTTTTGATCATCCTTCTGTCCAGTACAACCAGCGCCCCATAATCATCGGAGGACCGAATCAGGCGACCTGCTCCCTGTCTGAATTTGATAACCGCCTCGGGCACGCAATAGGAGAAAAAAGATTCACCCGACTGCTTCTTTGCCCTATCACACAGGGACTGTGTCAGCGGATGAGTGGGAACAGGGAACGGAAGACGAGGTATTACTACAAGCTCACACGCTTCCCCCGGTATATCCACACCTTCCCAGAAGCTGTCGGTGCCAAGCAGAACTGCCCCGCGTGTCTCTTTGAAATGATCCAGCAGAACACGCCTGCTTTTTCCCGCTCCCTGAGATAAAACCGGGTGATTTCGGCAAAACAGAAGATCCGATTTCAAACCACTCTCGACTTTATCCATAAGTGCGTTGGCGGTAAACAATACAAGCATGTTTTTACCAAATCTTTCGGCCAGTCCCTTTATCGAATCGGTAATGTAGGTGTCGTACTCGGGATCGGTTGGATCCATCTGTCCGTCGACGGCGCAACGTATAGTCTGTTGCTCGACAAACGGACTCTTATAAGTGATGAATTTTGTTCTCGATTCCTGATCGGCATCAAGCCCGATACGTGTCTTTAGAAAATCAAAGGACCCAGATACCGAAAGTGTTGCAGAGGTGAAAATTGCCGCACCATTATTCTTGCCCCAGATATCGTTTAGCAGACCGCCTATATCCAGAGGAACCCCGCAGAGCTTGATCCATTTACCCTTAACTCCCTCAATCCAGAAAACATGATCTTCGGTTGCGCCGGCAGCCAAATACCGAAGATCGGCTTTCAATTGAGCAGTTCGATCCATACAGGATGCAATATCTCCGGCAAAATCCTCCCGCTCATCCTCATTTTGACTGACGCACTCTCTTGAAAGTTCCATCAGTATGTCGGATATATCCCCGATCGCTATACTGAGCCCGGCTGCGGCACTTATTGACCGAAAGGGCTCGTCTCTGTAGCCGATCTCGAATTTCTGCTGTGAGTCGGGATACTCTTTTTCCACCCAGCAGGTTAAATCATCGAGAAATTCTCCCGAATACTTTCTTAACTTCTTTATGACCGATTTAAACGAACGGAACGCGGCGATTTGCTTCTGGGTAATCACATGTTTCTCTAGCTGTTTGAGCAGATTACTCAAGGTCTCCACATAGCGGTTTAGACGATTGGTGTCGATTTCTACCCGCAGATATCTATGCCCGCAGGATTCCAGATGATGTGCCTCATCAAATATTATGGTTCCGGTCTGTCCCAAAAATGATGTTTCCGCGCAGATATCTGAAAAAAACAGACCGTGGTTAATCACCACGATATGACTGTTAAGTGCCTGTTGACGAGCCTGCTGAAGAAAACAGCTTTTGTTCATGGGACATCTCCATCCCATACAATCGTGCGATTCGGCCGACACAAGATTCCAAACCTTGGGAAACCATTTTCGATTGAATTGATTCTGCTCCTCGATATCACCCGTCTTTGTCTCCTCCGCCCACCTGATGAGTGGGAGTATTCCAAAGCGCTCCCTTCGGCTCAGGTTGCCAATCTCCCGATTCAAAAGCTTGTGCCACCTGAATCGACACAGGTAGTTGGAGCGCCCCTTCAGCACACTGAAACGGAAATCGCCGCCTACTATTTTCTTTACCACAGGCAGATCGTTGCTGATAAGCTGGTCCTGAAGATTGCGGGTATGGGTAGATACCAGCACACGGCAATCGTTTTTGTGCGCCCACATCCCGGCGGGTATAAGATAAGCCAGAGATTTGCCTGTTCCGGTTCCCGCTTCGGCAACCACATTACTTTGCTCATTTAGTGCGTCGGTAACCGCCAACGCCATGTCTGTCTGCGATGATCGCACGGCATAGGAGTCAATCATTTCAGACAACATGCCCCCATCTGAAAAAACATCCTCGATCTCACCGCGGTCGAGCGGTTCGGGATTGTCGGGAAGACTCAACCTGGGACTTGGCTTGGGCACCGTAATGACAGGCGCGATGATTTGATCGTCCAGACCGCGCACCGATCTGTAAAGCATCGTCTTAAGCATGCTGCCGGGGGCGAAATTGGCCAATATCTGACGGGTGTATGGATTGATCTCATCTATTCTGGGCACCAAATGAACCACCACATGCCCCGAGGCCCTGGCATCATCCAAAGCCCGATGAGCGTTGTTTAGGGTGACATTAAGCGACTGACTTACCTGCCCCAGAGAGTAACCCATAAGCCCGGGCATAAGGATTCGGGAAAGCGAAGCGCTGTCCAGCTGCTGATTTCGAAGGGTTTTACGTCCCATCCGCTTAAGACATTCATTCATGAAATTGTAATCGAATTCCACCTGATGCCCGCACATGATTTCCTCACCTATGAACCCAAGTACATCATCAATAACATCTTCGATATCGGGTGCCTCCCGCACATGTTCATCGTCAATACCGGTAAGCTCCGTTATCATCCTCGGGATAGGCATGCGCGGATTCACGAATGTCGAATACTCATCCCGCAACTTACCGCCTTTGAACTTTACCATTCCTATTTCGATGATTCGGTCGGCGCGGTGATCGAGTCCGGTTGTTTCGAGATCTATCGCGACAAAATCGGGGACTACGGTTTTGAAATGTTTTGTGCTGTAGTTTCGACCGGAGTTTTTGCCGTTACCCCCGGGCTTTGGGCCCGCTTTCTTTTTTCCGGTTTGAATCATCTTGTTTAGTTTGTTTTTGTCGGTATTGTCGGAGAGAAGTTCGGAAAGTTGCGGCATGTCTCTCTACTTTCATGTAGCATTCCGGATAAACCGGAATTTGTTGGTAATTCTACTATTTAATCAGGATAGATAATCGTGGTTTTCACACCGATAATCAAAAAGGTGAATTTTCGATCGTTTGTTCGTCTGGAATACGTCTCAGCGGCGTATCCCCGGAGGATGCGAATAAATAAATTTCGATTGAATCCACCAGACAGTTATTTTTTTCAATCTAAAAATATGAAAAATATAGATAGAGTTGCCTGCAGGGAGCAAGCGATTCCTCGATTCCGGAGAGTAGGCTACCCGATGCCAAACACCGGATAACCCCTTCTGTGCTCGGTTAAGCGAATTTCTTTGGTCTTTGGCAAAAAAGTGCGGGAAAATTAATTTTTAGACCCCATGGTTTGGGCGTATCCCTCAGTCCCCCTGTCCCAGAGCCTGGATTTGACATCCCGCTCAAACCGGGAATACGCCTGAAATTGCTAAATAGTATTGCCCGTTCATCGGACTTCATGCGGGATTTGTCTTGCTTTCTCCACAAGGGATTGCATAACCCTGCGTCGTTCACGAAGTTTTTCTTTGTAATCGCGGCTGTATGTATCGGCGATTTCCACGTTCAAATCCGACAGTGTGCTTTCAAGCGTTTCCAGCAATACTTCGTGTTCAGCGGATGTTAATTCCAGCGTACTCATCGGCACCTCCCAACTGATAATCCCTGTTATACTCAGACGGTAAGCAAAGTAAAATAGGTTTATTCTTCCCTTTGACTTCCTTTACTCACACCATTTTTGTCGATCAGCTTTCCACTATATCTATTCAACCGCAAAAAGCATTCCTCTCCTAAGCGGAGCAAAGCAGCAGAATCAAGGATTAAAGATCAAGGGCTTAGGAAACAAGAACGCGTGGAAAAATATCACACTAGAAAAGGTCTTTTCTCATGAATAAACGCCCTTAGGTGCCTGGCAGACTCGCTACTCATTGATTTCAACCGAATCGCTTTTGATAAACCAGGTTCTGTAGCCCGATGAAACAGCGGCAACTACGGTATACCTGAAACCGGTCGAGAGACAGGATTTTCGTCGGGCGATCCAGGCTCCAGCCCCCGGGGAAAACGGAGGTCGTGGCGTAAACGAGGTGGATTTCCAGCATTCCCGGCCCGAAAACACATAGACGGCTGTGCCCGAAACTGAATTTTTTTGAAGTTTTTCCTTCGAACCCTGTCGACAATCATTCTTGACGTTTTACTTGGGCGACTTTCTCGAATATAGAGAATAACCGGGTTTGTTTCGCACCGGTATCGATTTTGTAATTTTCGTCGCGAAGGTCGTCACTTCTAGCCATCATTTTCTCACAGTAACTATTTTATACGACTATCCGAACTTTTTTCAGAGAGGATGGAACTGGTGTTCCGGCTGGTCTTCAAAACCAGTAGCGGGCGGATAAAACCGTCTGTGGCAGGTTCGATTCCTGCACTCTCTGCCATTTGAGTCCGCCTGTACAACCCTTTGTGGAGAAATTCCCTATGCCAAACTCCGAGCAGTTACGCAAACTCCCCGGAGTCGACAAACTCCTTCAACACGATCAGCTGAATCACGCAGCCCAAAGGTTTGGCAAACAACTGGTCACGGGGGCGATTCGCCATGTCCTCAACATCTACCGCGATCGCATCCTTCGCGGTGATGATGCACCATCGGAAGATAAGTTGGTAAGAGGCTGTTTGAGTACGATTCAGGCAACCGGGGAGCCCCAATTGAAACCGGTCATAAATGCTACAGGAATCATACTCCATACAAATCTTGGACGATCCCCACTGGGACGACCTCTTCTTGAGCAACTTTGCCAAACAGTCTGCGGTTACACCAACCTGGAATATGATCTGACTACCGGAAAGCGCGGTCATCGAAATGATCACTTTCGAGACCTGTTGAATTTTCTTACCGGTGCGCAAGCCACGACTGTGGTGAATAACAACGCGGCCGCCGTTATGCTGGTTCTGTCGACACTTGCAAGGGATCGGGAAGTGATAGTTTCTCGTGGGGAGCTGATTGAGATCGGCGGGGCCTTTCGCATACCGGATATAATGGCCGCAAGCGGTGCACGTATGATCGAGGTCGGCACTACAAACCGCACCCGGCTTGCCGACTACGAAAACGCGATCACCGATCGAACCGCCCTGCTTTTCAAGGCACATAAGAGCAACTACGCCATAACCGGATTCACCCAGGAGGTATCGGTAAAAGAACTTGCTACACTTGGACGAGAACACGGCATACCCGCCGTTTACGATATCGGTTCGGGACTCTTGCGCAAGCCTGCGAATCTGCCGCTTGGCGACGAACCCGATGTCGCCGGCGCGCTGGGAGACGGCGCCGACATAGTGACTTTCTCCGGCGACAAGTTGCTTGGCGGGCCGCAGGCGGGAATAATCGCGGGACGCGAGGATCTGGTTGAGACATGTGCAAAAGCCCCCTTGATGCGCGCCTTGCGTGTAGGGAAACTCACAATAGCGGCTCTGATTTTCGCCTGCCGTCACTACCTGACGGATGATTCTTTAATCGAGCACAACCCTCTTTTCTCGATGCTTGAGCAGCCGCTTGCGAAGGTAGAGTCGCGAGCCGAGAAACTCCGTGATATGTTTTTAAGCAAGAAAATTCAATCCGACATTGTCGAGAGCAACGCACAGGTTGGCGGCGGCACCCTTCCCGACCTACACCTTCCAAGCCGCGCGGTAATGCTGCGGGCTCCCGATGGGACCGTCAAACAGAAGGAGCATTTTGCCGAAAATGTCTTCCACCGTCTGCTTGGGCATTCCCCGGCGGTTGTGCCGGTCTTGCGCGAAGGTAAACTTGTGCTGGACTGTTTTACACTTGGCGATTCACAGCTTGACATTGTAGTACAAGCCGTTTCTGCGGCGCTGACGGGAGAGGGCGCATGAAACACCTGATAATGGGCACCGCCGGACATATCGACCACGGGAAAACCGCTCTTATCAGGGCTCTTACCGGCATTGAATGTGATACGCACAAAGAGGAAAAGAAGCGGGGAATCACAATAAATCTCGGCTTTGCGTATATGGATTTGCCCTCGGGTGATTCCATAGGAATAGTGGATGTTCCGGGACATAAGAATTTTATCAGTACTATGGTGGCCGGAGCGGGGGGAGTCGATTTTGCCCTGATGGTTATTGCTGCGGACAGCGGGATAATGCCTCAAACCCGCGAGCATCTGCAAATCATGCGGATTCTTGGCATAAAAAGCGGTATCATAGCCTTGACCAAAATAGATTTGGTCGACGATGAGATCGCCCAGATGGCAGTGGAAGAGATTCACGAATTCGTCGAAGGCTCGTTTCTTGAGGACGCACCAGTCATTGCGGTATCCTCAAAGACCGGACAAGGTATCCAAACCCTTCGTCAAGCCATAGAAAAACAGGTTGATCAGGTACCGCAACGAAGCGCCGGAGAGGTGTTTCGTCTGACAGTAGACAGAGTATTTACGGTCAGCGGATTTGGTACCGTGGTAACGGGATCGGCTCTTGGGGGCAGCATCGAAACAGGTGATACGGTCTACCTGCTCCCAGGAGAAAAGCCGCTTCGAATCCGGCGCATGGAACGACACGGCAAAGAGGTCAAACAAATTTACGCGGGAGACCGCGCCTCGATGAATCTGGTAGGCCTGGACCGCGACGATTTCGAGCGCGGCATGATAATATCCGACCGCCTGTTGCACCCCACACGCATGCTCGATGCGCGGCTGCAGATGTTTGAACACGACCGCGCTTTTGGTATTTGGGCTCAGGGTGATTTTATCGTGGGCACCTTCGATGCCCAGGCGCGCGTACATCTGATCGATGCCGATCGTCTCTGCGGCGGGCAGAAAGCTATCGTGCAGATACATCTTCCCAGGGAGTGTGTCGTGATGGCCGGCGACAGGTTCGTGCTTCGAAGCTCATCCAGCGACCTGACCCTTGGGGGCGGAGAGATAATCGACCCTCTGCCGCTTCACCACCGCCGACGTCCCGAAGAGCTAATAGAGAAGCTGCGGATGATAGCGGATGGAACACTTAGTGATCTGGTCGCGGCCGAGGTGCGCAAGCGACATACCGCGGTAAGTCATCGGGAGATTGCAGCGGCGATCAACACCTCCCAAAGCGAGGTAAACGATGCGATCGCGTCGGGGCTGCCCTCCGACATTGTCGTTTACGGAAAGGAACACGATTGGTATCTGATTCCGCGATCCGAAAACAGCCGCATTTGCGAACGTGTGCAGAAAGATATCGCCTATCATCACAGGAATAATCCTCTTGACTCCGGCGGCCGAACCCTGGAGGAGCTTCTGGGAATAGTGGGGCTGAAAAAAGCGCCCTCCGGTGAGCCTCTGTTGCGTCTGATGCTTGATCGGCTCAGTGGTGAGAACCTGATTAAAAAGGTCGGTCACACCTGGGCTCTTGCCGACCACGAAGTGCAAATCATTGCGGAAATGCGAGAGGTGATCAGGTTTGTGGAAACATTCCTTAAGGAAAACGATTTGAAAGCGCCGTTAGTCAATGAACTTATCGACAAAGCTGCCAAATACGGATTTGACCGCCACAAAATCTATCAGACGCTTCGTTACCTGGAGAACAACGGAAAAGTATATGCCGCCGATAATACCTTTATTCATGCCGATATAGTCGATCCGATACGAAAAAAGCTTCTTAAAGCGCTAAACTCTTCCGAAGAGGGGCTGACAGTAGCGCAATTCCGGGACCTGATCGGGGGCAATCGAAAGATTTGCCTTCTATTGTACGGTCTGTTTGACAAGGAAGGTATCACGGAGCGCAGAGACGATGTTCGGGTAATTACCGCCAGAGGAAAAGAACTTCTGCAATCCTGACAATCGGTGGTTGCGAAGCCGACGGGAAATAATCTGTTGCTTCGACACTCGTAGTTATATTCCCAGGATCGCTTTTTTCTGTAACCTGAACCCAGCAGTTCTGAGTGGAGGCGAAGCGGCGGAGTTGAAAGTGGTATAAGGGTAATAGAAATGATTTTACATTGGAAAGGTACAATATGTGTGGTCAGCAAGCTGAAATAGAATTCCCCTGTGAATGGACTTATACTCTTATTGGATTGCATGCCGATGATGTGAGGCAGGCGGTGGATGAAATATTCCAAGGCAAAACTGTTTCGCTGTCTTCCTCAAAGAAAAGCCGTACGGGCAAATACATCAGTATGTACGCATCATCAAACGTTGAGAGTCGTGAAGAGCGGGATAATCTTTTTGTGCAGCTAAAGGAGCATGAATCAATTAAAATGGTACTGTAACAAATGGTTGGGCATCGGGGTTGTGGGAGTTATAAGCGAATTTGGTGTAGAAAACAGGATCGGATCGGGTCAAATTCAGTGCTGAAAATACGTTAAACAATCGCACACATACTATAAACCATCTAAGCATCTTGTTACATCAGGTCTAATTGTAAATTCCGCGGCGCAAAAGGACAGCAGCATGTTTTTGTAATACCGCTGTCCTGGTTACATCCTGCCGTCAACAGTTACATATTTTTTTTCGGCGTTTTTCTTCTTGCACCCATGTACCAGCCGAGTATGGCACCGTAAAGGAAAGTGTGAGCGACAAAGCCCTGCCAGAACTGACTCGCCCTTTCCGGGAACCAGCTCCAGCCTGCAGCCGGTGCTATCAGATAAAAATTCACCAGCCACATCAGCAAGCCAAATACCGCACCACTGATGATAAGTACCGCACTGGAGCTGTGAAGAGATTTTACTGCCGCGACAATAAACCCAAAAACGCCCCCGGCAATTATCGAGTAAACCATATGCACTATGACTCCAGTTGTTGCGGCCATAGCGAGGCTTACCTCTGGGGTTAATGCCTCCCGACCAAGTACAGTGGCCGAGATCATGCGAAGTGGCCCGAAAAAATTGTCGCCGACTATTGCCGCGATAATCATTTCAAAAACCGCGAAGGCTAAACCGGCGATTATCCCTCCTACCATCCCGGATGTGATATACCCTTTATAGTCGTGACTTTCCCTTTCGGCTACGCCCGCTCGATGAGTCATTTCCATACGAACCTCCCTGGTATCTTTTTCCGATTAAGGGCTTTTTCTTCGAACTTCTATGATATGTATGAATGACGCTTTTGGCGACAAACCCATTTAAATTTTACACGCAAGTTCCACACCAGGCGGTTTCATTCCTCACAACCTTGAAAATGTTTAACAAAAAATTCAATCACTTTCGGCTGTTCGGAGAAAATCACTATTTCCATGTCGGAGGTGTAACCGTCCAACTATGCCGGCCCAAACAGCCTCATCCCGAACTCCTTTGCTCGTAGTGTGAACGGCACCGTCACTCCCACACCTTTCTTTCTTCATGAAGAAACTGGTCGAAACTGATTGGAGAACGTCCAAGATAGGAATCAAGAGAGCAGCCGTGATACTCCGCTTTTCCAAAGCGAGTCGGCATGTATATGCCCGCCATAACCAGCGCGAACTTCAAAGGCGTACCTAACCGCAACCTGTGCAGAATGAAGCCGATTACGGATGGACTGTGGTAGGTGATTTTATGCCCCAGCAGCCCACTCAGTTTTACGGCGATTTCTTTATATGTCAGGGTGTCGTTTCCTGCGACATTCAATGTTTTCACATCCAGTTGGCCGCTCAGGCATTTATACCCTATTTCGGCAATGTCCCGCGCGTGAATAAAAGTCGTTCTTCCGTTTCCACAGGGAGCTACGAGCCTTTTTTGCTCACGTATTTCTCGGGCGTGGGTGGTGGAAAGATTCTGCATGAAAAACCCCGCGCGCAGAAATGTGTAATCGAAGCCTAGTCGAATAATTTCTTTTTCTATCTTGTGGTGCGGAACAAAGGGGAGTTTCTCAACACCGATAAGGCTCAGAAAAATAATTCTGATCACGCCATGCTCTTTGGCCGCCTCCAGAAAAGGAGTGATGAGTTTCTTCACTTTGGAAATATGGGGAGGACGTACCAGAAAAACGTCGGTGACTCCTCGCAATGAAGAAAACGTTGTAGGATCCTCGAAATCAAAGTACCTGTAAGCGATATAATTTTGGGTTTCCCATGCATTGCGCCGTGCGGCCGCGATACAGTCTCTTTTGTTAAGAGCACATAGGGAGACGACCTCCCGGCCTACATTACCCGTTGCACCGGTTATAAAAATCACACCTTGCCTCCTTAATGCCCGACTGATTGCCAAACACCTCAACTGACAGCTATGTAATCGGTTTTGAGTCGCGAATCAATAGCTTATCATCGGCAGTTTACCAACGTACTTCCTCTCTGTCATCTCTTTGAGCATAAAATCGGCAACATCCGAACGGTTTATTTTACTTCCACTATTTTTACCCACAAGACCTACTCGATAACTGCCCCTATGAGGTCCGTCGGAAAGCATCGGTGCACGAACGATTGTCCAGTCCAAGCCGGATTCTCGAATCACTTCTACATGCGCTTTCCCGTCCTTCAACACCCCAGGCGCCATAAGCTTAAGAGCACCCACAACCAGTTTATCAAACAGTTTGGGCTCATCTTCCGGATCTCTTACTCCAGCACCCGTGAGATCGACAACTCTGCCGACCTTGTGTTTTTTCATCGCTGCGACTATATGATGCCAGGCCCTGGTCTGAAGGTCCTCGGGTGAACCCTTTGTGTGTCCCAATACACACAAAACCGCATCAGTTCCCTTGACCGCTTTTTCTACGGCCTCTTCATCCAAAACATCACCCTCAACAAGCTGAAGCCTGTCATGCTTTAGAGGCATCTTCTTTGGTGTACGCACAAACGCTTTTACCTGATGCCCTTCTGAAAGCGCCTGTTCCACAAGAGGGATCCCGGTTCGCCCCGTCGCTCCAAAAATTATCAATTTCATTTATACTCCCTGTTTATAGTACAAGCCAATGAAAATTTCGGGATGACATTGAGCAAAACCGGGACCAACACAGAAAAAAGTTATTATTCTGGAAGTCAAAGTATTCTCGTTTATTCATACCGGCATAAATGTTGCTTAAAATCCGGACTTGGTAAAACAATAATGTATGTACATTGCACTTTTAGCACCTGGACCTGTCCATGATAGAACTAACGACTAAAGAACTCTTTGAGATTCACAGGCAACCCAACGTTAAGCTGATCGACATTCGCCCAGTTGATGCCTATAACGGTTGGCGTTTTCATAATGAGAATCGCGGCGGTCATATCCCTTATGCCAAAAGCCTTCCCGCTAAATGGATCAATTACATCGACTGGCTGGATATCGTGGAGTCAAAAAATATCAAGCCGGAGAATAGACTTGTGGTCTACGGCTACGATCGTGATATAACCCAAACGGTGGCCGCCCGATTCGAAAAAGCGGGATACCCCAATGTCGATGTGTACCATAAATTTGCCAAAGAGTGGTGCCCCGACGACTCTCTGCCGATGCATAAGCTTACGCGATACAACCGCCTGGTGCCGGCCTCCTGGCTTCACACGCTTATTAATAACGATACCGCGCCCGAATACGATAACGATAAGTATGTGGTCTGTCACGCTCATTACCAAAACCCAAACGCATATGAGCAGGGACACATTCCGGGTGCAATAGAGCTGGATACAAACCGCCTGGAATCACCGGATACCTGGAACCGCCGCTCTCCTCAGGAGCTGCAGGAAACTCTTCAGCAGTGCGGAATAACCCACGATACGACGGTCATTCTTTATGGACGGTTTTCTTTCCCTAAAAACGAGGACCCCTTTCCGGGAAGCAGCGCGGGTCATCTTGGCGCAATAAGATGCGCATTTATCATGATGTATGCGGGAGTGCAGGACGTTCGCATACTAAACGGCGGGCTTCAGGCATGGATGGATGCCGGCCTGGATCTATCCACAAAAAAAACCGACCCCAAACCGGTTTCGGATTTCGGTGCTGATATACCCATGCATCCTGAACTGGCCGTGGATACCCCGGAAGCCAGGGAGATCCTTCAAACAAAAGGAAAAAACCTTGTAAGCGTGCGCAGTTGGCGGGAGTTTATCGGAGAGGTAAGCGGATACAACTACATAGAGAAAAAAGGAAGAATCCCCGGAGCGGTTTTCGGTAATTGCGGCAGTGACGCCTATCATATGGAGAACTACCGAAATCTCGACCATACAACTCGTGAATACCACGAAATCGAAGAGCTTTGGGCAAAATCCGGAATCACCGCCGATACATACAACGCCTTTTACTGCGGGACCGGTTGGAGGGGAAGTGAGGCTTTTTTAAACGCCTGGCTGATGGGTTGGCCCCGAATTGCTGTTTACGACGGGGGATGGTTTGAATGGAGTAGTGATGAAAACAACCCCTGCGAAACCGGTATCCCCAGCCAGTATCAAACGGCCGTAAGCATACATTAAAGAGGAAGATCAATGGATTTTAGTAAACCAAATGTCGCCACACAAAAACAAATAAAAATTGAAAATCACCTTCCCGGCATCGGTAAGGATGTAATTATCGGTAACATCCTGGAGGGGATCACCTCGAGCCCGCGGCGTATATCCAGCATGTTTTTCTACGATGCCGCAGGCTCCAAGCTCTTTGAGCAGATAACCAGACTTCCCGAATATTATCCTACCCGAACCGAAAAACAACTTCTCAGGCGGGTTGCAGCCGATTATAAACAAACCGTCCACGATATGGACATAGTCGAGCTTGGAAGTGGGGATTGCTCCAAGATCTCGATTCTTTTCGAACAACTGGATCAGTTTTCTTTGCAGACTCTGCGATACATTCCGGTAGACGTGAGTCAAAGCGCGGTAGAAGAGTCGGCACATGCACTTATCGACAGATTTCCAGGTTTGACAATCCACGGATGCGTCGCCGATTTTCTCTCACAGCTTTGTCAATTACCTCGTGGGACAAAACGTCTTTTTTGTTTTCTCGGAAGCACCATAGGAAACCTGACGCAAACACAGCAGGGACTCTTTTTCGGTGAGTTGGGTGAAATCATGCAAGCCGACGACCTTCTCTTGCTTGGTATCGATATGGTAAAGGACAAACATATCATCGAAAGGGCCTATAATGACAGATACGGTATAACCGCTGCATTTAACAGAAATATATTAAAGGTAGTAAACAGCCTGGCTCAAACCAATTTCGAGAGCGATTTTTTTGAGCATGTCGCGTTTTTTAACGAAGAGTATTCCAGAATCGAAATGCATCTCAGGGCGACCAAAGACATGGAGGTGACTTGCCCGTATTTACCTCACGTGATCGAAATAAGCCAGGATGAACTTATACACACCGAATATTCGCACAAGTTCACAATCGAACAAATCAGCAACCGTCTGGAGCAATCGGGACTGAAAGTAGAAAATGTGACTACGGATGAATCAAACTGGTTTTCGGTTGTACATATTACGAAAAAAAGGTGTCACGACCGAAAGGTTTCCATATGATAAAAACCGACAATGCGGAGTGTATCGTGAATGCGGTAGATCCGGATGTCGAAAAGATTCGTGAGGATTTTCCAGTTTTAGGCATAAAAGTAAATGGGAAACCTCTGATATATCTTGACAATGCAGCTACGACTCAAAAACCCGAGAGTGTAATCCGGACAGTATGGGATTATTATACTAAAACAAACAGCAATATTCATCGCGGCATTCATTTTTTGAGTGAAAGGGCAAGTGCCTCATATGAAAATGCGCGAAAAACCGTTAAGTCATTTATCAACGCCGCGGCTTCTGAGGAGATAATTTTCACACACGGCACAACCGATTCGATTAACCTTGTGGCACAGAGCTTTGGCGATGCGTTTGTCAAAAGGGGTGATGAAATCGTGATTACGGAATTGGAGCATCACTCTAACTTTGTTCCATGGCAGAGACTCTGCTCCAAAAAAGAAGCTAAACTCAGGATTATACCGATAAACGACGACGGTAGTCTTCGGGTCGAGTATCTTGACGAGTTAATGTGTGAAAAGACCAGGCTGATTTCACTTTGCCACGTGTCAAATACGCTCGGCACAATAAATCCTGTAAAGGAAATAGTCAAAAAGGCGCACGCCCGAGACATACCCGTTCTGATTGACGGGGCACAGGCGGCGGCTCATCTGCCCGTTGATGTGAAAGAACTTGACTGCGATTTTTACGCCTTTTCGGGTCACAAGATGTTTGCGGAAACCGGCATAGGGGTGTTGTACGGGAAGGAAAAGTGGCTGGAAAGCATGCCGCCTTATCAGAGTGGCGGAGGCATGATAAACGCAGTTAAAACCGATTCGACAACCTTCGCCGAACCACCTTTTAAGTTTGAAGCCGGGACGCCCAATATCTGCGGAGCCGTAAGCCTTCAGGCGGCTGTCGATTATATAAGGACAATCGACATAAACTCGATCAGCCGCCACGAGAGTGATCTTTTAAACTATGCCGTACAAAGGCTTTCGGAGCTGGACGGTGTCGTGTTGTACGGCCCGAACAAAAACAGGTGCGGAGCGCTTTCCTTCAATATCGGATCATCAAGCCCCTACGATGCTGCAATGATTCTGGACAAGTTGGGTATCGCTGTTCGGTCGGGCATGCACTGCGCGCAGCCTGTCATGGATCGTCTGGGAATAGCCGGGACAGTGAGGGCAAGTTTCGCGATGTATAACACCAAAGACGAAGTAGATATGCTTGCAGAGGGCGTAAGAAGAGTTCAAATGATGTTACAATGAGTCTTTTTGAATTCAATCGGATCAGATAACCGGAGAGTCAATGAACATACAAGAAGAGCAAAACAGGATAATACATGAGTTTTCACATCTAAACGACTGGCTTGACAAATATCAGCACCTGATTGAGCTGGGAAAGAATCACTCATCTTTAAATGATGCCTTCAAAACCGACCGCTATGCTCTTGCTGGATGTCAGTCCAAGGTGTGGATAATCGGGGAGCTTATGGGAAACAGACTCAGGATAGGAGCCGACAGTGATTCGATGATCACCCGAGGTATTCTGGCTTTACTCATTCGGGTTTTAAACAACCGGCCGCCTCAGGAGATCGCCGCCGCTAAGCTTTTTTTTGTTGAAGATATCGGATTAAGCACAAACCTCTCTCCCTCCAGGGCAAACGGATTGGCTCTCATAATAAAGACGATTCGCGACATCGCCCAAAATCACTTAAACAAAGACGAATAGTTCACAATCGGATTGGAAGCACTCGGCCCGAATCAGCACCTCCGCGGGAGAAAGCGGTGTGCCTGATAGGAGAGTGAGCGCGTTTAACAACATAAAATCGATTTATTCTTTGTGCCATGCATAATACGACAACAAAACACGCTTTTTGAAGATGGAATCTAAACCGCATTTTCCTCAGGCTTGCCGCGCATAATTTGCCGTGCAAATCCGCTACTTGGTTAAGACATTCCTTTCACCCGCAAATGTCAGATTATTGAGCAAATATAATTTGCCTCTCTTCTTTGATAGGTTTTGCCCTTTGTCGTTTCGAGCATCCGAGAAACCGAATAACCGATCAAAAATTCGACGCCTACCGCTTGCCTTTGGTTTATTTTAATGTATGAAGAAGATCGTGATAAATCCAGATAACCCAATACAAAGGTATTTTGACGGGAACTGTGAGCTTAAACATGCCGGCCGGGTTTGTGAAATAGGAGAATCGGACAAAGATGCCGCCGAAAGCAGCCTGAAAAGGAAGCTGTGATATACATCCACTGAACAACAGGAGACGCAAATGACAGGTATCGATCTTGAAAAGCTGGGGTTTGATGAGTGGTTTCGAATTAAGAGCAACGAGTATGTTCAAGAAGGTTTCTCTTTGGCCAGAGTGATTGAAGTAAATAAGAACTGCTATATAGTGGCCGACGGCGCACATGATATGCCCGCGGAACTCTCCGGAAAATTTCTTTTCGATGTGGAGGATTCTACCGATTACCCCACGGTTGGTGATTGGGTTTTGATTCAGGCCCTGGATAACTACACCCTGGCCATAATACATTCGGTCTTGCCGCGCAAAACCTTATTAAAGCGCAAGGAACCGGGCAAACGCATAGATTTTCAGCTCATAGCCTCCAATCTGGATTTCGGTCTGATCGTTCAATCCGCTCAAAATATCAATTTCAATCTGCTCGACAGGTATTTCGTCATGCTTAATGAAAGCGGTATTCAGCCCATAGCGCTGTTCAGTAAGATCGACCTTCTGACCTCTTCGGAGCTTCTGGAAATCCAGGGCAAGCTTTCAAAGTTGAAGACTCCTTATCTGTTGATAAGCAACATCACCGAAAAGGGTCTGCAGGAGCTGTCGGAAAAACTTATTCCCGGCAAGACATATTGTCTATTGGGTCAATCCGGAGTCGGAAAAACTTCCCTGCTGAACAGATTGCTTCGAGCCGAGCAGCTCAGAGTCAGCGAAGTGCGAGAGAAGGACGGCAAAGGCAGACACACCACAGTCAAGCGTCAGCTCATAAAGCTTGAGCGCGGCAGCATTTTTATCGACACCCCCGGAATGAGAGAACTTGGTAATTTCGAAATCGGACACGGGCTGAACCAGACTTTTGACGAGTTTTCTTCGTATGCATCCCAATGCCGCTTCAGAGATTGCACTCACACTCATGAAGAGGGGTGTGCGATTATGGAAGCAGTTGAAAACGGAGAGATCGAGGAGAGCCGATATAAGAATTTCCTGAAGCTGAGAAAGGAGTCCGAGTTCTATGAGATGTCTTATCAGGAAAAACGCAAAAAGGACAAATCGTTTGGAAAGATGATTAAAAACTATAAGAAACTTAAAGGAAAGACTTGACGGCAATAAGCGTTTTTGCTCTGATGTCATAAAAGATTTTCGGCATGAAACAAATTTAGCACCTGCCGAGGCGCGAAAATGTAAATTAATGCTGGATTGAGCGAATCTGTACAGCTCGCCGCGAGTGAGTCGCTCAATTCAGGTTAATACAAGTCGTCATGATGACGGCGTATATTAAAACATTTATCCTTATTACACCAATGAGGACGCACTATGTCTAAAACCGCCCTGAAGAAGAAAAAAAGAAGCAAAGCTCTAACCCGTCCGCCCAGAGACAATTACAAGAGAGAATTTCACAGGGAGCTGATGCGGCTTTTAAAAGCTTTCGACATGCTTGATTGCTGGCAGCGATTGTCGCCCGAGATTCAAGATAATCTGATGAATCTAAATATTGTACGCCCGTGGAGATATCGACGGGATAGAGAGGCGGGAGTCGAAGAGAAAGTGCTGGCAGCCTGGAAAAAGGATATAAAGGAAATTTTTGATGCAGCCTATATCGATTTAAGGCCATTTAACTCGGAGCTTTCCTTTCGGGATTTCCTGACGGCAGGTATAAGCCTTAAATCATCTCTTCAAAAGCATCTAGATAGTGAGAATCCGGATCTTGAAAAATGGATTTTCCTGAAAATCGCTCTGGATGAACTGGTCACCCGTGAGAAGATGAACCCTATTCGTTTAGCCGGTATCCAGACCAGAAATTTAACATTTATATGCACGTCAATCGATTCCTACTTTTATTTCGAAAGAAGGGATTTTCATCATCCTGATCACCTGGAGCCCTATTTTTGCATCACCTACACGCTTACCAGGCGCCCCGCACAGAAGAGACACATAATAATTGATGAGAAAAGGCGGCCGGTGTTCAGGGTAGGAATACCTCGTAGAGGAGGAATCGACTGGGCTTTCGTCAAATCAGACGATCTGAAAATGAATGGCAAAAGTAGAAAACTCCGGGTTTATGTACAGTCGCATTGCCTTAAACGATTACAGGAACGGCTTATTCCTCTCAAGAGGGCAAAGCTTCAGGTGCTTCTCTACGAGGCATTCGAAAACCCGGATTTCTCTACGGGGCCGGACGGCTCTCGATTTGCGACGCTAAAGTACGAGGGCTGCAAGGTCGGCTATCTGCTTTTTCAGATCATACACAAGATGGTGGTGGTAAAGACGTTTCTGTTCATTACACAAAACGGCACCCACGAAGGAAACATGCTTAATCGCGAGTATAACCTTTCGAAGTACTCCAAGTCATATTTCGAGCTGGATCGGCTGTATACATTTTCAAATACCGATATATATAAAGATGAGGAGCTTGAAAAGATATTCTCCGAATGTGGATGTGGCGATCTGTTTCATCTTTGGGATGAGCAGGAGAAAGACCGGATGACGTTTGACAAGAATTATGCGAAGAACCTAAAGAAAATTTTCATTCAGGATTCAACATGGTAAAAGAAGCCTCACCAGGTGTTAAGGAACCAAATCTATTTTTGCCGTAGGTGCCTATATTCTATTGCGACCCAAAGTTGCCAATGCCCCTGCCGGTTCCGAGAGTCGGACATACAGCAGTCCCTCCGATCTGCAAATCGTAGAAGAATCTTTAGCCTTGTTTGCGGTTCCGGGTGCGGTAGCAAGCTCATTGGGAAGGCTGGGTCATGGAGTGATATCAGCCTATGCACTCTTCGGGGCGACATCATCGGTTGCTTGCAGGGGAGTTGGTGACATTGGAGCAGGGCGGTTTCAGGGAATTTTTTGAAGGGCTGCCTTCCGAAATGCTAAGCAGCTCAGGCATACGCAGTGGACAACCCCCGGCTGTGATCTTCGTTGCGCCGGCATTTCAGTTTGAACGAAATGAATGATAATCAAGTGATATCTTAAGAATCATGAAAATCAAGTGGATTGACTTTTTGGGTTTATGATAACAGCATTTCCAACAACAGACTGTGATTGAATTTCCCGTCACACTTCAAGTCGGTTTGGGAAGCATCCAAAAATATTTTCCAACACACTATCAATCAGACTGAGACTCCGGCCCAAATTTAAAATCATCGATCTAGTCGGGTTGAAAGCATTTGGAAATCTTCTGTTAGGGCCCTCAGCCCGGCTGAGACTCCATCCGAATTTTCAAACCGCATTCTCAACCGGGTTGAGAACGCCGGCGGAATTTTGCGAAGAGCCCTCACCCCAGGCAGGACTCCGATGGCATCAATTAAAGAAATTCTATGGATCAATCACTTTGCGTTGTTGCAACGCTTCATTGCATGCCGATACTGAATGCAACGGATACAAAGTGGCTAGTCAGGAGAAAAGTGGGCTGTATGTGCCATTTTGCACTATTTTGCTGTAGGCACGGAAATAGCATAAGAGCAAAGTAATTTCAAGAAAGGAGATTCGATATGAAGATCGCAATTACAGCCGAAAACTCTCAACCGGAAAGCAACGTTGATCCCCGCTTCGGCCGAGCCAAATTCTTCCTCGTGTATGATAACCGGAAACAGCAATGGGAATTGATTGACAACAAACAAAATTTCCAGTCCGCGCAGGGAGCAGGAATCCAATCGGCTGCCAACGTGGTTAACGCCGGATGCGATGTTTTGATTAGCGGCCACTGCGGCCCGAAAGCTTTTACGGCACTCTCCAAAGCAGGTGTCGAAATCTATACGGTAAACGGAGGAACGGTCAAGGAAGCGCTTGAGATGTACAATTCGGGTAAACTCAGCAAAATCGAATCCGCTGATGTCCAAGGGCATTGGTAGCAAGTTAATTATCTTGAAGGCATTTTGTATAAAAGATTATATGCAGCACCGGGTGGTCGGTAATTTTAACTTAAAGGTATAGATCGGGAGAAATTCCGGGCACTGAGGCATCGACCTACACCGGTGTATCGAAGGGGAGCCAATTATGAAAATAGCCGTAGCCAGCGGAAAAGGCGGCACGGGCAAAACAACGATCTCGACCAATCTCGCCCTTTTGGTGGGCGAGAGTGTGAAGAAGACTGTTTATCTGGACTGCGATGTGGAAGAACCAAATGGTCATCTGTTCCTGAATCCTTCATTCGATAAAAAGATTGCTTCATCGATACAAATACCCGTGATCGACGAGACTAAATGCAGTGCGTGCGGGGAGTGCGTACGGTTTTGTGAGTATAAGGCTTTGGTACGGCTTGGGCAAAATGTCATGTTATTTCCCGAGCTTTGTCACGGATGCGGCGGGTGCACACTGCTTTGTCCAAAAAATGCAATCACCGAGAAGCCCTGGGAGATAGGGTTTGTTGAAAAAGGAAAATCCGGCGACATAGGTTTTGTGCACGGACGTCTGAATATAGGTAAGGCAATGAGTCCGCCTTTGATAAGCGATGTGCTCAGGCAGGCCCGAAGCAGTGATGTTAACATCATAGATGCCCCTCCGGGCACATCCTGTCCCGTTATCGCATCGATCCGGGAAGCGGACTTTGTCGTTCTTGTAACCGAACCCACTCCGTTTGGCCTCAATGACCTTGGATTGGCATTGGATATGGTCGGGGAGCTGGGTATACCCCATGGTGTGGTTATTAATCGTGCCGAGGAGGGCAATACTGATGCTCAGAGGTTTTGCAAGAACAGGCAAATTGATATTTTGACCAACATTCCCGATGACCGCGCGATTGCGCAAAGTTATTCGAAAGGAGAAATGATCCTTAAAGCACTACCTCATGTAAAGAGTATTTTCGATGAACTGTGGCAGAAAATCCGAAAGCGGGTTAACAGATGAAAGAGATCGTAGTTATCAGCGGCAAAGGTGGAACAGGCAAGACAAGCATAACAGCTTCATTTGCGGCACTTGCGGCGGGGAAATCGGTTTTTGCCGACTGTGATGTCGATGCGGCAGATCTGCATCTGATCCTTAAACCATCGATACGGCAACGAACGGAGTTCATTAGTGGACATAAGGCATCTATAAAAGCAGAAAAATGTACCAACTGCGGTAAGTGTATAGAACTGTGCCGCTTTGAGGCAATAGAAGAAAAAGGTACCGGTGAAGATATTCGTACCCTAATCGATCCGATCGCGTGTGAAGGGTGCGGAGTTTGCGTGCGGTTTTGCCCGTCTCTTGCCGTAGATTTCAACGAAGAGGTTTGCGGGCAATGGTTTATCTCCGATACGCGCTTTGGTCCGATGGTACACGCAAAGCTCGGTATAGCCTCGGAAAACTCTGGAAGGTTGGTGACTCTTGTACGCAATGAGGCAAAGCGTATTGCGCAGCAACAGGCTGCTCAATTTGTTCTGATTGACGGTTCACCGGGAATAGGTTGTCCGGTAATTGCATCGCTGACCGCCGCGAATATGGCACTGATTGTCACTGAGCCTACCGTTTCGGGTGATCATGACCTTCGAAGAATCGCGGGACTTACAAAACAGCTGGGAATACCGGCGATGGTGTGCGTCAACAAATGGGACATAAACCCATCGAAGACGGATGAAATTAAGACATTTGCCCGGCAGCAGGGCATAGCATTCGCGGGTCTGGTACAATACGACAAAACCGCTACCGATGCTCAGCGAGCGGAAAAATGCATAGTGGAACTCCCCAAATCCCCGATGGCATCCGATATAGAAAACCTTTGGATAAAGATTAATGAAGCTCTCAGGAACGGGGACGGACTAGCTTTAATCCCTTAACGGCCAAGGCCGTTAAGGGATTAAAGCTAGTCCGTCCCCTGCCGGGCGTCCAAACCGCCGTGCCGGGCGTCCAAACCGCCGTGCCGGGCGTCCAAACCGCCGTGCCGGGTGCCCAAACCGCCGTGCCGGGTGCCCAAACCGCCGTGCC
>CAZPHU010000040.1:0-31192 GCA_964586285.1 uncultured Fibrobacterota bacterium
CTATCAACTGAGCTACATCGGCCCGTAAAAAAGAGTCAACTAATATAGTATGTACTGCGCAACAATGTCAAATCTTTTTTTCCGTTTTTTACCTTTTGCGCTCGCTATGCCTTTTACCTTTACGATCAAGTAACTAAAACGACAGCATAATTACCGATCGTGTGTTGGTGAAGAAATCTCGACTTCAGCCCAATGGGCTTATGAAGCCTTTCCGATCCAGCAAATTAGCTCAGTCCATGCAAGACTCATATTACTTTTCTTTATCGAAGTAATTATCCCCCGACAAGGGAATTGCCCGGGCTGCACACAAGAAAGTAAAATGGCTCTTACTTACCGGTACCGACTTTATCTACCAAGCCATACTTTTGAGCATCGTGTGCGGACATAAAAAAATCTCTATCGGTGTCTTCTTCTATCCTTTTAATGCTCTGTCCGGTATGATCGGCCATGATTTTTGTCAGTTTCTCACGAATGCGAAGCATTTCTTCAGCCTGGATCTGAATATCGGACGCGGGCCCGAACATGTTTCCTGATATTAACGGCTGATGTATAAGAACCCTGGCATGCTCCCACGCGTATCTTTTGCCCTTTTCCCCCGCGCATAAAAGGACCGCACCCATACTGGCAGCCTGCCCCATACAAACGGTCGCCACATCCGATTTGGCATACTGCATCGCATCGTAAATGGCCAGTCCGGAAGAAATAACTCCGCCCGGACTGTTTATGTAGAGCGTGATATCTTCATCATTTTGCCCGTCAAAGTACAGAATCTTCTGAACAATTGACTTTGCGGATTCATCATTTACTTCACCCCAGAGAAAAATTTCCCTGCGCTGCATCATCCGCTCTTCGATCTCCCGACCAATAAACGCCCTTTTCAAATCTTCAACCATGTTGTTATTATCATCTTTTGCCACGGGCTCCTCCTATATTATAAGATCCTTATTGCTTCTAGAATTTTTCCTTTTCAGACTCGGCACTCTGTAGAACCGTCAGGCAAGTCGCGAACTTCAACCCCCTGCTCATTCAGCCGATCTCGTATACTGTCGGCTTTATGAAAATCTTTGTTAGTACGAGCAGCTCTCCGCTCGTGAACCATTTCCGCCACATTGCGCGCCTCTGCCGAAGGAAAATTAAGCCTGTTTGAGAACACTCTGATGAGGGTCCCATCATCAAACCGAAACTCCTCAACCTTTTCCTCGGGCATTTCTTTCAGCAAGTCCAAGGCCAATATTTCATCCGCCTTCACGACAGCCGCTCTCTTTTCCTCTGAGGTTAGTTGTCCGTTGCGAAGCACTTCATACAAAGCGGCCATAGCGCGAGGAGTGTTCAAGTCGTCGTAAAGTGCCGCGTAAAAAGAGTCCAGTATCCCCTTCACTGCAGGTTCACTTACTTCCCCTTCGACATCAGAAACCTCCTGAGAAATGAGGGCTCTGAGGTTTTTCAGACTTTTTTGAGCTGCTCGAATACTATCCCACGAAAAGGTAAGCGGACTTCGGTAATGAGCAGAGAATGTAAACAGTCTGTACCCCGCGGGATCGATTCCATTGTTTTGTAACGTCTGCAGAGTAATCGCATTACCCCCGCTCTTTGCCATTTTCCCGGAATCAAGTGTCAGCCATTCTCCGTGAAGCCAAAAACGAACAAACGGCTTTCCTGTAGCAGCTTCCGATTGAGCGATTTCGTTTGTATGATGGACTCGTATGTGTTCCTGGCCGCCGCAATGTATATCTATCGGAAGAGGCAGGTATTTCATTGCCATCACACTGCATTCGATATGCCACCCGGGAAAACCCAGTCCCCAGGGGCTTTCCCACTCCATCATTCGCTTTACACCCTCCGGCGAATATTTCCAGACCGCAAAATCGGTTGGATGTCTCTTTTCTCCCATATCTACTCTGGTACCCGCACGAAGGGTTTCAGGATCCAAACGGGCGAAGTCACAATAAGATTCGAACTTGGTTGTATCAAAATAGATGCCGTCCGCTGTCCGATAGGTGTAGCCTTTCTCCTCCAGCGTTTTAACCATCTCGATCATGTCTTCAATATGACCGGTTGCACGAGGCCACAAATCGGGCTCGGAAATATTCAGTGCCTGAACATCCCTTCTGAAACTTTGAGCGTAGTGTTGCGCGATGTCCCATACGGTTTTGTTTTCCCGGCGAGCCCCCTTTTCCATCTTGTCCTCACCGGTATCTTCGTCGCTGGTTAAATGCCCGACATCCGTGATGTTAACTATATGACGCACCGAAAACCCCAACGAAAGAAGCACTCGCTTCAGCACATCTTCCCATACATAAGTTCGCAGATTTCCAATATGCGCATAA
Source organism: uncultured Fibrobacterota bacterium (assembly GCA_964586285.1). GTDB lineage: Bacteria > Fibrobacterota > Chitinivibrionia > Chitinivibrionales > CAYFVL01 > CAZPHU01. The sequence continues at coordinate 2,328 of CAZPHU010000040.1, forward strand.
TTATAGACAGTCGGTCCGCAACAGTACAAACCTACGACATCATGAACGGGTTCGAATTTTTCTTTCTTACGCGTAGCCGTATTAAATAAATAAAGATCATTCGCCACGAATCAATACTCCATCTTCACGGAACCGTTTCCTTCTTCTATATGCCCAATTACCAAAGGCTCGAAAGGACCAAGCTCCTCTGACTTCATCACCACTTCGACATCCCGAGACGACACTATGAGCACAAGCCCTATTCCCATATTGAATGTGCGGTACATCTCGCTGTTTTCTACACCGCCCGCTTCACTTAAAAACAGAAATATCTTGTCTGGATTCCACTTTCTCGTATCTATAACAACGTTAGTATCAGCCGGCAAAATACGGTCTATGTTTTCCGGAAATCCCCCTCCGGTGATATGCGCACAACCCTTGACAAAACCCCTTCGCATAAGAGGAAGAACATCTCTATAGCTTCGGTGCGGACGAAGAAGCTCCTGACCAAAGCTCCTGCCGGTGTCTTCAAATATGTCACTGTAGCTTTTTCCAGCAGCTTCGGTGACTATCTTTCTGGCCAGACTATAGCCGTTTGTATGCAAACCGTTGGATTTCAACCCTATGACTTTATCCCCGGGTTGAATGTTTTTTCCGTCGATTATCTTTTCGCGATCAACCACACCCACAATTGTTCCGGCTATGTCATATTCTCCGGGCTGATAAAAGCCGGGCATTTCGGCTGTTTCGCCGCCTATTATAACACAATCGGCTTGCCGACAGGCCCGGGAAAGCCCCTCAACGATTTGTGCTGTAATTTCAGGCGATAATTTCCCCGTCCCAATGTAATCAAGAAAATATAAGGGTTGAGCCCCAAGTACCAGAATATCATCTATACAATGATTTACAATGTCCTCTCCTACCGTGTCATGGATCCCGGTTTCGAAGGCTATTTTCAGTTTCGTACCGACTCCATCTACGGAGGAAACCAGGACCGGACTATCATATTCTTTGAGCATAGAGACATCAAACAAACCGCCGAATTGACCAAAACCACCCAATACATTCTGATTGTAAGTGGCTTTTACCAACCTGCCGATTCTTTCCTTCGTGTCATGCCAGGCGTTTAGATCCACCCCGGCATCCGCATAGGTAAGCGGCCGTTTTTCTCCCTGATTCATCCATAATCTCCCGTAAAATCCAACCCGTTACAAATCCTGTAAAATAGATTGTCGTTGCCTGAAAGGCAAAACTCTCATCCATGCGTTCTCTCCATTGCGGTGCAAACTTCTTTTTTTAGCTTTATAACCGACTTTATTCGGATCTACCTGATGTACTTAAGAAAACGAGACGGAATTGTTTTTATCGTTCTACCATTGTGATGTTTTCTTCGCACCGACAAACAAAACAGATGTTGCTGTGCACGAGTGACAGCTACATAAAATAACCTTCGCTCCTCCTCAAGAATATCCGGCGCAATTTCATTCATTTTTCTTTTGATTAGCCACTTAATCAAATCGGCAACCGAAGAGAGGTTCTTTTTCTTTAATCTGTAGGATGGGAAAACCCCCTCTTCAAGATCACACACAAACACCACCGGAAACTCCAGACCTTTTGCGGCATGCACCGTAATCACCCCAGGTGAGCTCTTGCCATTCAAACTGACGGACAACGCGCTGCTTATGCGATTACAGGATTCGTTTACCCTGCACAGTACTGCCATTTCCGACATCGAACACATCCTTGCTGCGGATAAAGCCTTCATTTGCCCGATCATCCATTTTATCATCGCCCGCTGATCATGAAACGTCTTCTTTACCGGCCTGCAACCGTATTGTTCTTTTTCATTATAAACACCGCTCCTGAGTATCTTACCGGAAGATGAATGTTTATTAGCGAAGACCTTGTTGGCAACAGACAAAATGGCTGGGCGGTTGCGGTAGTTTATTCCCAGACGAATTACCCGGGCCTCCGGAAACGAGCTTTTAAAAGAAGATACCGAACGTGGGTCGGCACCACGAAATCCGTATATGGCCTGATCATCATCCCCTACAGCAAACAGTTTGGTCTTCTTTCCAAGAAAATGCCTGAGCAATTCGATTTGAACCGGATTGGTATCCTGATATTCATCTACTAAAACAACCTCAAAATGAGACTGAACGAAAATCGCATATCCCTCAAGCGAATCGCATGCCGTGATTATCAGCTTGATCATATCTGAGAATTCCCATACGTTTGAACGCATTTTTAGTAGCCGGTACTTTTCGCCGATTCGGGCAATCAAACTCCTTTTTTCGGAATCAAGTGGGTCGAATTTTCCCGGGAAAACCGCATATTGAGAAATCAGATTATCAATACCCAGTAAATCGACGCTCAGAAATTGCCGATCCCGGCGGGTACAACACGTAGCGAGAAGTTTAAGCCGATTTTGTCTGGAAAGAAGTTCGGGACAATACTCATAGCCCAAGTGCCTGTATAGAGCAACTCCCCTGTAGGAGTTTCTTAGCAGATGCAAGCAAAATCCGTGAAAAGTGGATACCGTGGGAAGATCTTTATCCGGACTGATGCCTGGAAGGTATTTTAGCCGGGAATTCATTTCCTGGGCGGCTTTTCTGGTAAATGTTAGTGCTAAGACCGCTTCTTGAGAACAGTATTGAGACGAACAAAATGCAATGCGCCTTGTAAGCACGGAGGTTTTTCCACAACCTGCTCCCGCCAGCACCAGTATATGGTTTTCAAATGGAGCACTTACGGCTGCATACTGATCCTTATTGAGACTATTCAGCAACTCATTGCGGGTCTTATCCAGACCCTGATGAGAGCTTCCACTGCATGAAACGATACCCACCCGTCTTTACCTCGTAGTCTTTCTCCACAATGATTGAATTGGGGGTGATCGCAATTACATCCGCACGAACATCAAAAGGCTCCGTATTGAAAGTAAACCTGTTTAAGAAATTACCCTCACGGGAAAAAACCAGCATCTCCGCCATACTATCCAGATCTACACGAACAAATACTTTTTCATCCTCAGTTACAGCCACCACACGTACCGCAACAACACGGCTTCCCGGAGGGTAGTTAAAATGGGTAAGAATCTCTGAGCCCCGTAAAAGCTCAACGGAATAAGGGCACCAGGCTCCGAAAAGACCCGACAGGGAATCCTGGATTCTTCTTACACCGACGGGAAAATCCGACCGGGAACGATTGATTGTTGCTTTTAATGCCGAATTTTCCTCTCGGAGGATTCGAGCTATATAACCGTCGATTCTCAGCTCCTCTTCTGTAAGCACCTTCTGTTCGCCGGCCTGGGTAAAACGGAAAAGTGGTATATGCTTTACCGACTCATCAGCAATACAATCGACCGGATCCCAACGATAGGTATACCCCTGCTCTCTTGACAGAATTTGAACAAACTGCGTGTCGGTCTCCACGGATTTGTATACAAACAAATTACGCCGGATCACTTCTATGCGCTTTTTGTTGAAATCTGCGATTCCGTAATAGATATTTCCACATTCATCAACCGCCGGAAGAAAGACAAATCTCCTGGGACGTTTTACAGTATAAAGCATCTTTTCGGCCTCGCTCTTTGCAAGGACCGCATCCGTCATCTCCCTTTTCAGGATACTTTGATCGTAGAGAAGATTGCCGGCCTGATCACATAAAAACAATCTCTGATAAGAAACCGACTCCTTATCACCGGTGGGTGTATACACTCCATAATAGTGATAATCGTTGCCCAACTTACAAACTCCAAGGGGTTCGACAAGATTTTTCTTGATATCTTTGGCCGGATTTTTTGTCAGTCCGGGGAAAAAGGATACAAAGTCCCCCTGATTCTCCACAATGAGAGGTGAAGTAAACGAGAAAAAACGATCCAGCGACCACCAGCGAATACCATCCTTCATCGAGGTGTACCCTACAAGGTAGGGCTGAAGGTATGCTTTTCTGTTCATTTCATTCGTCAGAGCGTTAGCTGTAAGATTGAACAGAACGGCTTTATCAATATCTTTCAATGAGTATATGGGTGAATCTGATCTGATTTTGCGCAGACGACCTCTACCATTTTTTTTACTCAAGAGGATACATGAATCTCCGGCAGTTTCCTTTTTTCTATAGTAGAGAAAGGTTTTATCGTCAATGGGAAAGGCGCACTTGATGAGTGGTTTTCCCCTTTTTGAAAGCCGTTTATTTCTTTTGCCGACCGAATGGCTGTCTTTCAACCGACCGTCCCGGCCGTATATTGCATAACCTTTTGAAGAATAGAACGTGAAATTTCCATCTGCTCCGACAACAGGTCCTGCAAGCATTGAGCCGCCTGTTTGAGCTTCGTGACTGCATGTAAATAGGGACCCGGTATCCTCGGTCAGTTCGATTGTAAATAGTAAGGAATCGTTCGCATACTGAGTATGAGCGCTAAAAACCAGCGATATTAAGGCGATAAAGGATGCAACAGGCATGGCTAAACCCGATGATATCCTTGCTTTTCCTACAGTTATCATACTATTACCTGATTTATTTCTTCCAAGCCAAGCAATCGAGGACTATTTTCTACTATATTTAATATACTACAAAAAGGTAACGAATCAGTCATTTTCTGCCTTCGAGGGAATACAATGCAGCGGCATAACCGAAAACCTATCGGCAATTTTTTAATTAAAAAGGATTTGCAAATACGTCTGATAAGCAGAATCCTGCTGGTAGTCGTAAGTGCTACCATTATCAGCTTCGCTACAATGTTATTTGTGTACTATCTGGAGTACCAGAGCATAATTCTCTACCAGATGGACCAGTTTGCCAATTTGAAGAAGGAGAATATAGTTGATATTCTTCTGCCGACACTTGCAATCAGCGCACTGATAAATATGATACTGGCTGTGATAGTAGGAATGTATGCCAGTCGAAAGTATGCCGTACCTATCTATAAGCTTGAAAGATGGGCACGGCTTCTTCGTGAGGGAAGCATGACTGCGAAGCTGCGGTTTAGAGAGAAAGACGAAATGAAACAACTGAGCGGCGAATGCAACTTATTGGCACTGGAATTTCAGAAAAAATTTATCACCATAAAGCAGCAGGTAGAAGAGCTTCGCCGCCAAAAAGTGGACTCTCAGGCTCTATCCAAAATCGATGAAATAATCGACCAGCTCACCCTTGAATCAGAAACGATCGAAGTCAACACGGCCTACGTTCAACGCCCCCAGTGAACATCTCTGCCGTATACGGAGACCAGTTCAGCTGCCTGAATCAGATTTTGGGCATCAAAAAGCTCCGGCGGACATCGCCACTGCCAGTTGCGGGCACTCGTTCCTGGTATGTTCATTCTATGTTTCTCATCCAACCCCAAGATGTCCTGCAAGGGTACTATACATAGTTCCGCCGGCGATCCATAGGCGTGTCTGAGAAAGTATTCGACAAAATCTTTGGCTTGGCAGCCAAGATACTTACACACCCTGTCTTTTTCCTCCCGGTTTAATCCTCTAAACCAACCAAGGGAAGTATTGTTGTCGTGAGTACCTGTATACATGACCGTGTCCGGTTGGACGTTATAAGGTAGATAGGGGTTGTCGGATTTGCCGTCAAAGGCAAACTGTAGAACCGCCATTCCCGGAAACCCTGTTTCTTTGCGCAGGGCTTCAACATCGGGGGTAATCTCACCCAAATCCTCCGCAATAATCGGCAGCTCGCCGAGGCGATTATGTATCTGGCGGAAAAAGTCGATATCAGGACCTTTGACCCATTCACCATTCACCGCAGTATCACTGTCGCCGGGAACCGCCCAGTACGCTTCAAATCCTCTGAAATGATCAAGACGAATAACATCTACCAGCTTGTATGTAGCAGCGATCCGCTCCTGCCACCATTTATACTCCCCTGCTGCGATCCAATCCCAATTATATAAAGGATTGCCCCAGAGCTGTCCCGTTTCGCTGAAATAGTCGGGCGGAACCCCGGCAACGCCTCTGGGATTACCTTCTTCGTCAAACTCAAAAGCCTGGGGACAGGCCCATGCATCGGAACTGTCATATGCTACATAGTAAGGTAAATCGCCGATTAGCCGCACACGATACTCTTCTGCATAATCGCGAATTTTGCTCCATTGCTCGAAAAAACAGTATTGGAGAAACTGATGAAATAGGTACTGAGAACTAAACTGCTCACGCACCGATCTAAGGGTGTCTTTATCTCTAAGTTTCTGCTCTCGCGGCCAGTGATTCCAAGCTTTGCCGCCGTTTAGGGCTTTTATCACTCTGAAAAGGGCATAATCATCCAGCCAGTGTCTCTGCTCACAGCAGAACTGTTCAAATTCGGAGGTGGGCTTGAAATTTCCAAACGCCTTCAGAAAAAGTTGCTGCTTGGCTTTTATCACTGGTCCGAAATCAACGAAATCGCCGGGAAGCTGAGGATACTGTTCCAGATCGGAAGCCTGAAGTAGCGAAGATTGATACAACATCCGCGGAGAAATAAGAAGCGGATTACCTGCGTAAGAGCTAAGGCACTGATAAGGTGAATCTCCATAGCCTGTCGGTCCCAGTGGGCAGAATTGCCAGTAGTATTGCTTTGCTCCCGCAAGCATCTCTATCCATTCAAACGCGGATTCACCGAAATCCCCGATACCGAAACGTGAAGGTAAAGATGTTGGATGTAAAAAAATTCCCGCAGCTCGCTTCATATACTCCTCTCAACCTCTCTAATGATTTCCGTACACCGATCTATTTGTTCGCAAGTAGTATAATAGTGAGGACTAAATCTTAATGCACCTCTGCGCACGGAGAAAATGACCCCCCGCCTGATCAGCTCTCGCTCCATAAGTCGAATATCAATGCCGTGTTTGGTAAAAGAAACAATACCCGACCATTGTTCACCACTTCGAGATGAAAGAATACGATAACCGTTGTCATTTAGCGTATTACACAGGTAATCCGTTATGGACTTGAGCTTTCGCGCAACCGTTTCTATACCGGTATCTCTAAGAATTTGGGTTGATTTCTCCATCGCGGTAAATCCGGGGAAATTGGCTGTCCCGGATTCGAAACGCTGAGCATTTGAAGGCAGCTCGTAACGAATGCTCTCAAAATTCAATCGGTCGCATACACTCAGCGCACCAACCATCACCGGCTCAACCCGCTCGATCAACTCTGGTTTTACGTACAAAATTCCAATACCCGGAGGTGAAAGCAGCCACTTATGTGCCCCCGCCGCCACGAAATCGATATCACACCCGCCGGCATCTATCGGCAAGGCTCCCAGGCTCTGAATCACATCGACTAAAACATATGTTCCCCTGGCGTGACACATGCGGCTTAAGCTTTCCAAATCGGTGCGGAATCCCGACCCGTATTGCACATGACTTATTGCCACCAGTCTGGTACGTGAAGTAAACGCCTTCTCGATCGCTTCCAACGAAACAGTACCCTCGCCCGAATCTTGAACAGACACGACCTTTACACCCACTCCTCTTAAGGCAAGCCAGGGATACTGATTCGCCGGGTATTCTACGGCAGGAACAATAACCTCATCCCCCTCCTTCCAACTAAGCCCCCGGGCAATTGTACTGATTGCCTGAGCAGTGTTTTGAAGGAAACCGATTCCCTCCACATCAACTCCCAGTAAAACGGCAATGTTTTTCCGACTAAGTTCCACCGCTCTTATCCACTTTTCGAAATTTGGTCCTTTGAGGCTTAACTCATCAACGGCCTCTTTCATTGCAGCTGCTGATTGCGCCGGGAGTGGTCCCGAACCCGCATGGTTGAGGTAAATGACGTTTGAACCCATCACAGGAAAACGGGTAAGATTATTGTCCGATGCCATCGATGCCTTCCTACGGATAAGAAATTAGATCCAACAGTTATGAAAATACAGCCTTGGACAGGTAAGAGGGTTAAATCATCGGCGATCTTACCGATAAATGAAAACTAAAAATGTGAATACATCGTATTAGCAGTCAGAAAAACGGCTTGGAAACATCAGTGATGTTTTTTGGACGCTTTGAAATTCAGATTAGATTTGGCGGAATGGGAAGGGTTTTACAATTCAGGCGGGCGGCTGGCATGATTTAAGCGCAGATTCTAAAAGCGGGCGCATTCATTATGCAGGTACTGAAAGTGTTCTATAGCAGGTCTTTATCTTTTTTGCGGCAAACAGGAAATCCAGAGTTCTACTCGTCTGTTTTTCATTCGCCCCTGGCTGTGCGAGTTGGAGGCAACCGGCATGAGCGGTCCGAATCCCTTGACCACCTTCGCCTTAATACCAGTCAAATCATGGATTGTTTTTGCCGCAACACGGGCCCGTATTCTCGATATGCTCCAGTTTGACGCCGGTTTACCGTAGTTGTCGGAAAAGCCGAATAGCATAAGATTGCAGTGATCCAATTGTTCTCCTTTAAAGAAGTCCTCAAGCCTCCTTACATCAGCTAAAGCTCTGTTGTCAAGGAGGACAGCACCTGAATTGAAACGAAAGTTTACAGAGAGACGCAGGGCGTTCCGGGTCATATAAAGATAGTCTTCTGATGCGTTTTGGGGTGGATCCGGTTTTACAAGCCGCAACGTCTGTGCTACGAATCCGTTTTTCTCCACGACCTTTTGCCCACTATTTGAAAGCGCATACTCCAGCAATTCGGTAACAAGGGGGCTCTTTTTCTCGGGAGTATAAAGAAGCAACCTGCGGGAAAGAGGATAATCTTCCGTTTGTACGTTGAAATGATCCGGACTTATTTTTTCACCCGATCCAGCCGAAACGTTCAGGGCTTTATTATCACCGACAAATGTGATACTGGTATACCCTATTGCATACGGATCAGATGTAACTTTTTCCGAAATGTCTCTATTGTCGAGACAAACAACGGCACCGGTTAGTGCACTTTTGCCCATAACCAATGTTTTGAATACTTCATGTGTTCCGGAATTGTCATCTCTTCTGTAAAGGTTTATTTTGCCCTCATACCCAGGGATAACCGAAGTCCAATCGGTTATTGCCCCCGCAAAAATTTTTCTTAGCACGGGAATACTTACAGACGACAGAGGATTCTTTCTATTCACGAGAACAGCAATACCGTCAAGGGCAAGCACGTGCTCACAATTCGAAGATTTCATATCCCCGAGAGATTGCAATCTCGAGATGCTTTCCTCATTGATCGGCTTTGAGGACATTGCCATTTCGCATTTTCCCCAAGCCAAATCGTTGAAACCGGTTGATGAGCCGTAACCATGTATTTCTATATCCGTGCATCTACCGTCAAAACGCGCCCTGATTATTTTTTCTTCAATCGTTTCTCCACGGATAAGCTTGATAGCTTCAGCTCCTCTATTCTCCAAAAATCCTATCACGATATCGGGCATTAGCTTGGCTCCGATCGTATTTGAACCATGAATACGATATATAACCGGAGCATCCACACACCCCCTAAGAGCTGCTTTTGTCCCCTTTGCTTCCGATTCATCTTTTTTTTGCGTACAGCTGCTTATCGCCAGAGTAAGAATTAAAACTACAAAGAGCCTAGTTTTCAGCATAAATCTTCAAACCTTTTTTCCGTTGAATACCGGCTGCGATTTCATCCTCGACCTTTACATATTTCATCATAACGGCAGTTGGAGCAATATTGCAATTGACATTGCGCAACGTACGTGCAAAAAACTCAAATTTTCCGCTTTTTAGACTCAACAGATCATGTAATGCATCTTCGGCGGTATTTTTGACTGTTTTTGCATAAAAAATGTTCCCCGATGTAAACCCGACTATCCCTGCCGGCACACTTTCGCCGGAGTATATCTTAAGGTGGCCGCTTTTTCTCCCTATCTCAAGCAATTGAAATATTTCAAAAATCCCGTCGCCGGTTATGTGGCCTTTTAGCACAAGCTTCGTACTCTCATCCTGCTTGAATGTATCGATCGCCGCACCGGCGATTTTTAAGATATCCTGATCGGTAAAAGTTCGTCCAAGATAAAAGGTGTTTTTCAATCGACGGCTGGGTTCCATTTTCTCCGGAATCGGGATGTTAAAAAAGAATACTGGAAGATCTTCGCTAAAGCCGCTTTTGAGAAGAACGGTTTCCGTCTTTTTGATCGAATTGTGACATATGTCAAAATCTACGGCGATTATGTCCGGTATAAATTCCGTGTCAATAGTTTTTATTTTCAGTGAGTCTACAAAGCCAACCTTAAACCCCACCTCTCGAAAACAGGTGCTCAGTTTCTTGTGAACATTGGAAATGGCACTCTTTACATTCTTATCCTTGTTGCTGATTATTATCGCGTGGTGTTTTGATTGGTCCTGATGATCGATTCTCAGAACCTGTGTGTTTCTGGATATATCTTCCTTCAATTGAGCGGTCTTGTCCCGCTTCCTTATCAAGAAAAACAGAAGTACTGCAGAGACTAAAAGGAAGAATCCGGCGCCGGCTAAATGTTTTTTGGTAATATTTTCGGAGACAAACTTTAAAGATTCGTCAAGATCAAAAATCAGTAGTTTCTTCTTTTTAAGAAAAGAGGTACTGGTCCAGGAAGTTTGCTTCTTTTGTATCCATCCGTCATAACCCTTGGCTTTTATTTGAAGCCATTCACCCTTCTCGGCAAATATCTCAACGACACAACCATCCTCAAGTATTGTAATCATTTGGGATTTCTCGGTGGGCTCCCGGTACATTTTTCCATAAAAAAGTACAGAAATATGATCCTCGGCAGGATACGATTGCGAAAACAGGCAGAATATGACTATAATCGCAGATGACAGCAAAATTCGATTTTTCATGTGGTACCTCCCCCCCAAGCGAATGCAAAATACACCACAATTGTTTGAAAATTGTTAAGACCGCGAAAGAATGCAATTAGAAGCCGTCGATAGAAAGTAAAGTAAACAGGAAGACCGTACGGCCTGCATTCACCAGGGGATGCGGAAAACAAAAGCAGCAAGAAGAGAATCGCCGGCACTTTGGGGAATGACCTGATTTGAGGATGCCTTTCGCAATGATTATGTAAAGCTTACCGGAAAGGATCCTGGACATTTTTGAAGCATTTTTATTTTCCAGCCTGCGGCAGCTCTTTATTCCACGTGTGTTTCCAATTTGGTGAGCTGACCAAATTGTTCGATGTTTTCGAGTTCAAAAGCTCCGCGCCAGATCATTGTAAGCAGGTTCGTATCTTTATCTATAACCACGGTATGTAGTGCGGACTGGAGTTGTACCGGTCCGTCTCCTATGTCCAATGTCATGACAGGAGTATGACCTGGTAACGCGAACTCAAACTTCGGGTGATCAGGATCAAGAAAAGTAAGAGAAACCGCCTCATTACCGATCAAGGATACATTATTGAGTCCTTGCGATGCTCCCTGAAAGAAACGAAAATCATGTGTTGGGATTTTGCCGCCGTCAACCTGTCCGAAGTACTTCTTGGCATTCTCATTTACCTGCGGTAAATGTTCGGGATATACGCCCGCGAAGGTATACCGAGGATAGAAATTTTTCCTGGTCCAGCCAAAAGATGCCGGTATGGGACATTGCTCCCACTCTTCAAAGCGATTGATCACCAGATTTTCATCAGTTATCGGAGAATGGGGGTCTTCCAGCTGAGGAATGACTATTTCATTTGGTTCTTCGAAAGAGCCCTTAAGCGTGAAACCTACCCCAATAGGATTAGGATAGTAGCTGAAAATCGCGCCGTCTTTAGACCTGCTTAAACCACCATAAGCATTACGATATGAAATTTTCACCGATTCAAATGGAACTGGGTCTCCGATTCTTATTCCACGCAAGGCTCTGGGCTTTGCCTCTCTTTTGCCGAACACCCTTACTGTTTTTTTCAGTGTTCCTACCTGAACGGATGCGTCCAGGTGATATGCTTTTTTTCCTCGGGGGCTGAAAACTCTTCCTGTGACCACCACGTCCGTGAAAGGTTTGTACGCCACCAGTTCACTCTCGCTTACGACTTCCGACGCATGAGGTGCGCTTTCATCCTCATATTTATCGTTTTCAACAAAAGGAGGATGATCATCCAGCGATTTAGTTTCGCCGGGACTAAAAGTATAGCAGCGCTTGGCGAGTAGGGAAATGATGGGTTTACTTTGGGGATTTATACCGGTGGTATATGTAGTCAGCCAGGTCATATTTTCTCCAATAATGCAGCGGATCGTTTCCTATGCCGTCCGGGTGCTCAAAATCGTTCATTCTCGACCTCTTTGCGATCAACTAAACACAACTGATTTACAACAGCTCTACTTGCCGTAATGACTCGTGGACGAAATTAGTTGATCATTACCATGCCGCCCTTGATCGTTGTCATAGCACTTCCAGACACCTCGGTCATCAAACCCGAAACTTTGGTTTGCGTGCCTCCCTTTACCTCAGCCCCCATACTTCCTTCCATTGTGGCATTCATGGTCGCTTTCATACCCAGATTCATACCGGCCTCAATTGAAGTGTCCATATCGGATTTCTGACTGATTTTCATGCCGCTGAGATTAAGATCCTGAGTTGCTTTTGCTTCGATTTTTCCTGATGTGGTTGACATATTAATATTCGCGGCTTTTATATCGATATCCTGGGATGCATTGATCGAAATTTTGCCTTTGCTGTCCAGGATCAAACCGTTGCTGCCGTCCAGTGTAACGGTGTTTTTGCCCTTTCCGTCTGCAAGGGTAATCTTCCCCCCATCATCATCCATCTCTACCACATGGCCGCCGTTTGATTGAATCGTTATAGCCTTGTTTTTATCATCCACCCGGATGACATGACCCCCGCCGGTAGTTATGACAACAGCTTCTTCACCGCTCTTATAGCTCATTGTTATATTATGAGCTTTTGCATTCCAGGCACATTTTTCATTGGCATCATCAAGAATAATCTTGTTTCCGTCGGTTGTCTGAGTGTATGCACACCTGTTCTCATCATCAAGCTCAGAGACATTTTTGGCGGCTGTGGTGATACGGATTTTTTGTTTACCATCCGTATCGTCCATTACAAATTCGTTATTACCCGCCGTGCGGATAACACTCTGTTCCTTGTTTGCACTGACAACCGGTGAAACAGTATTGGCATTTGGCACTGTTCCAAGTCCCATCGGCTTGTCCGGATCTCCGTCCACGCACGCCCACACCATCTCGGCCCCCTCGTGGGACGGGAAATGCATGCCGTAATTATTGCCGGCATAAGGCTGAGCAAGACGCATGTATTTTGAACCTTCGTAGTTTGGCTTATCGGACAAATCAAAGGGCATACGAACCTTATACCTTCCGACATCATCAAGCGCGGCATATTCGGAGCCGTTGGCCTCGATCATCGCCGTCATGATACCGTTGATTCGAGGAATATATGCCCTCTTCGGCGGCTTATAAGTTTCGATCTGATCACTGTTCAGCGCCTTGAATTTGTTAGAGTATGTGTAGACCGAGTCGCCGGTCTGCATCGCGGAATGTGAGCCGGAATGATTTACCTCCCGTATAAGGTAGATACCGCTCATGTCACGTCTGACAACCTGTTCCTCGGAATCGGGTTCCTCCACATTAAACCGACAACCGGCACGAAATCCGCGGCAGTTCGCACCACCGTAAAGCGTTATCTGCTCGGCAATGATACGCCCGGCTTCTGTTTTTGCAAATTGCTGAGCCCCGTCGGCATCTTTAAAGTCTCCACCATAGCGGTACACGGTTCCTACATTTCCTCCGCTTACATTCATATTCCCAGTCAGAGGAACTTCAGGAGTTCGATAATTATAATTTTTCATCTGAATGCTTGCGGGCACTACTCGTTTCTGCAAGGAGAACTGATGAATCGACTCTCGCTCCAGATCATCAATACGCTCGAAAAAGCCGGATTGTGGACGGTAAATCAAGTCGGAGTCGCCACTTATGTAGGCAAATGACGCGGGTTTATTGCTTATTATCAACTGCTCGGTGTTAACCTGCTCGATCTCCTCCTCAATAAGGGGCAACTCCTTGAAAAAATACCAGATACCCGCATTTTCCATCAGACGGGAAATAAAATTGAGATCGGACTCCTGATACTGTACCACGTATTCTCTTTCAGGATAGCTCCCTTCAAGCTCAAGCTTATAGTAGTTGGCAAGATTGGCATCATCCAAGACCTTTGAGACGATGTCGGGAACAGTCATCTTCTGGAAAATTCGTGTCTGATGATTAAGCGAAAGCAGCCATAAACGAGGAACGATCACTACCGAATAGCGGCTGTAATCGGTGGTGGTTTCAAGGTATTGAAAATCGCTGACGATTCCGCTATACGGAAAGTACTGCTCGTCACGATAGATATACAGGGTGGCCTGTTTGTTCACGACCATGTCCGGATGAATATCCGCCCGCTGAGAAATCAGATTAATCCTGAATTCGTAAGGCGAAGATATCTCGTCTTTTCCGACAAAATCCACCACTTCAAACGTCCTGGTGTCCAGATCGCCGCAAAAGAAGTAGAACTGGGCTAAATTTGCTTTCTGTGCAGACATCATGTGCTCCTTTTCCGGTTTTTTCCGAGGAATGAGCAATATTCAAACAATTGAATAATTGTACATGGAAATTTAATTGTTGGTCGGTCCTTTCCGACAGATTTCTTTTCCACTTCAAATAATATAGTGAATATTATGACAAATGTATGTGATGTTGATCACATATGGGGAATATTTTCAAATTTAGGTTTTGAATTTTATTATTCAGGCAAGGGACAGTATTGCTCTGAGATTCGTATCGAGCTGAGCCAATTTTTTGGGATCCGGAGCAAACAAATAAAAAGCGCTTCTGGCCGGCTGAATCCATCCATTGTCCTGTTTCAATCGAACAGGGGTAAGCAGGACTATTTCGGAATCCTTTATGCGTATGGCCCCCAGCTTTTTTTCCAATAGATCGTAACTGTGCGGCAGGTGATGTTTTCGTTTAGATATAAACCTGAACAAACCGGGCGAATTCGGCGCCAACCTGTCCTTCACCCCATAAGCAATCACACTCATGGGGTATCGCGCGTTTATCTCAAAAACCGCGGCGGGCCTTATTCCTTTCTTCGTTCTATAAAGGAAAGTGTCACACCCGAATACTCCCCAATACCCCTCGTCAAAAAGCCTTCGTGCCGTTAGAAAAACGGCCTTATCCAGATATTCTCTCCAGGGCTCGATCATGGGATCGAACGGCTCGATCCAATCACCGTAAAATGTGCCGGCCCGGTTGGTCAGATTCCGATGATGTCGCGGCTGACTAACTTTTCCATCTGGTTTAATTCTCGCGATACTGCCGATATCGATTATTCGATCCAACCATGGTTCGATTATTACACCACCCTGTCGAACACATATATCATCAATCGTCTGTTTACGCTCGCACAGATCTTTCATCGATTCTACCCAAACAAAACCACGCCCGGCTGTTCCATACCGAGCCTTTATGACTTTGCGACCGGGCGACATATCCGAGAGAGCGGCCGCTGCATCATCAAAGCATAAGCAACGGCGGGCGCCGGGTACCCCCAGATTTTCCTCTTTACCTAAAGCATGACAAAAAAAACGTTCATTGACCCGCTTGACGACATCAAGTGGCGGATGGATACAACTTGCCCCTGTTTGATTCAACCTGTCGACAGCTTCATGATTCCACCCCCACACCCTTGCGGTATACCCATCCAAACATCCGTGGAAATTTGCCGATGATGCTTCCCCGACTCCATACCGGCGCAGGTATTGCAGATAGCTTTCATCAACCGAATTCTCGATCAACACACGATCTCCCGCTTTGGCAATCGCGAAAAACAGGCACTCCATCTGAGCCGCCGAGCGGCGAAGTTTATCCGGTATCGGCTCGCCCTGAAGCTCAAGGTCAAAAAGTGCATTCAGGTAGTAAACGAAAGGCATATCGATCAAAAAAGGGCGCGGGTTCAATGTTTGACAAAATCACGATTTTTGTCGTATCTGGAACTTCTATTTTCCGTATATGTCTGTTCTGCGATGATCGAGCACGGGGAACATGTTACGGGTGTTGATCACTGAATCCCTGCGTATGTGTGCAAACAGTAACTCTTCGCTGCCCTGTGATGAGTCCGCGATTGTTTCTCCCCAGGGATCAATTACAGCACTTGATCCACAAAAGGTCATGTCCCGATCGGTTCCGCAACGGTTTGCCGCTATCATCCAAACCTGATTTTCAATCGCACGTGCCCTTATCAGCAGATCCCAGTGCTTCTTTCGAGCCTCCGGCCAGGCCGATACGAGTATTATGGCTTGCGCACCATCCATCATGAGGGACCTGGCCTGTTCGGGAAATCTGAGATCATAGCAAATCATCAGGCCACATCTTATCGAATCGACATCGACCGTCACAAAGCGATCTCCCGATTCAAAAGTGTTCTGCTCGAATACCGGTTTGGACGCAAACAGGTGTACTTTGCGATACCAGGCAATCTCCCGCCCGGAAGGGTCGACTACCAGCATGCTGTTATAAATCGAATCCTCTACTCTTTCACTCATACCGCAAGCAATATAAACCTGATTAGCAGCGGCCAGCGAACATATCCCGTCGTAGAAAAATCCCGGGCGCTTACCGGCATTCTTTCGGACATTATCCATGACATATCCGGTATCAATCATCTCGGGGAATGCGACTAATCTGCACCCTTTGTCGGCAGCCTTCTTAACGTACGAGGCAGCCTTTTCCAAATTGGATCGATTCGAATCAATATCGCACACGATCTGCGCGGCTCCCACAAGCATCACTTCACCTCCTCTAGATACCCCAGGGTATCTGCCAGTTTCTTTTGGGTGACTGAAAAACAGCCACTTCCCTTTGCAGCCAGACGCTCTTTGTAATCATACAATTTCGATTCGGCGGTGATGAGATGTCTGGTTTTCTGCAAAACTTCACCCATCACTACGATAGGTCCCCGGTTAAGCGCCCTCACAAAGTGAACAGAAAACTGTACCGTAGCCAGTAATACATCTCTGTTCAGCGAGTTGGCGGCAAAGAACGCCGCATCATCAAGCAGTTTAAAATAAACCCCTCCATGCAATCCACCGCCGCTGTGAAAAAAACGCCCGTCCACACAAGTCTCTATGCGGCAGGCTCCCTGCGATACGGATATTGAATAACTCAGAAAGGCATTTACCGGCGCGGCCTGGTACATAGATTCCAAACGTCTGAAATGCACCTGTTTCTTGTCTATAGACATAATTATCCTGACTCACTGTTTACGTATGAAGCGGTTTTATATGAACCTGAATTGGGCGGTTCTCAGGCTACTAACTGCACTATACTTGATACACAAGGATTGAGCAACCACGGCAATAACTCACAGGGTATTTGCACAGGATTGCTTCAATCCTTTTATCCTATATTTATATAAATACGGCTGATCAGCTCCAGGCCGCTCAAGTATGGTTGAATATATATCGGCGGCGAGGAATAGCGATCCACCGTATTCCAGTGTTAATTAACCTATCCGGCGGTTAAACAGATGGAAGCGATCTAATTTACTGAGAACCCTTTTTGGGCTGAATGAATGAATATGTCAATCCGAAAGAAAATGTCTCCTTCAATCTTACTCCGCTGACAAGTTCCTTGTCGTACAGAAGCTGCACATAGGCATTCAACATTATGTACCTGGCAACGTTAATTTTTATGGAATTCTCCCAATTCATATCGGGATAATACCAGTACTGCTCACGAATCACGCCGTCCTCTTCATCCCCATCCTCCGAAAGCCGAACCACCGCCTGATACACATTTATCAGACTGGAAAACTCGATTACACCCGATATGGTGGTTGCGGTTAACTCCGATCCCAGATCAAAACCACCCCTGTTGATGAACAAAATGTCCTGTTCTCCCGCTTCACGATCGATAGTCTGACGCAAAGCCCCACCCAACCGAACATTCCAGGACAGGTTATCACCGGAGATTATATCGACGGCTCCACCGAAACTCTCAGTCAGCTCCAGCGGGTTGATATACAGATCATCCAGCGTATCACGCCTGTCCCAAAACTGACTGATCATCCGCGCCGATACAAAGGGATCTATCTGCCCGCCCAGAGTAAACAGCATTCTCGATTCTACATCGATCAGATCGGTTGTTTTGCTTGGCGAACTCCATCTCTCATTTTCATCATCCTGAGTATATGTTTCCCCAAAAGCCAGCTTCAGGAAGTTTTGGGTCTGCAGCCATGAATTCAGCTGTTTTTTGGCGGAACCGTTTAGCTGACTTATCCAGGTGATTGTCCCCTCTTCACTACCGGTCCAGTTATTACTGTATGTATTAACCGTGAACAGCAGATTCGTATTTAAAGACAGAACCCAACGGTCCGGTTTGATTTCCGGCGCGTTTTTCAACGTATCCAACCCGTCTTGGGAATAAACAACAACCGCAAAAGGAATAACACACATTACGACTCTGAAGAATTTACGCATCAAAACTACCTCGCATTCAACAAATTTAAACACAACAAACAAAGACACAGCCGCCACTTGGGCAAGGACCATGCCAAGCTGGCCAAGTCTCATGAGCGGCTTAATACGGTCTTTTTGCGGCGCGACAATTGCATTTTATTTTCACGAATTCTTTCCCCAGGGGAATGATTATGATCGCATTAGCCTCCGACCATGCCGGCTATGCCTATAAAGAAAAAATTAGAAGCTGGCTGACAGCCCAGGGATATAAGGTTCATGATTTTGGAACCTGTTCCGAATCGGTGGTGGATTATCCAAAGTATATACTGCCGGCCGCCCGAAGTGTTGCAGGAGGAGAATGTGTCGCCGGAATCATTCTTGGCGGCTCGGGCAATGGAGAAGCAATTGTTGCCAACAAGATTGCGGGGATACGATGTGCCGTGTGCTGGAACTCCTACACGGCCTATCTGGCCAAAGCACATAATGATGCGAATATGATTGCAATAGGTCAGCGCACAGTGAGCTTGGATACCGCCTTTGAGATAATAAGGCGGTGGATGCAAAGCTCGTTTGAAGGGGGACGGCACGAAAGAAGAATTCGGATGATTGGGGAAGCTGAGAAAAGTCAATGACCCTCAGATGCACAAGTTGTCGACTCACTTGCACTCTAATGTAAGGATACACAAGACAGATCAGGAGGAATGATGGAACGAGAAAAATACAAGGGCCAAAAGGACCCCGATATTCCACCTAAATACATTCGCGGAGATGATGAATGGAAAAGATCTCTCACCCCTGAGCAGTTTCGCGTAATGCGCCTTAAAGGTACCGAACCACCTTTTACCGGTATTTACGACGACTTCTATGAGAAGGGCATCTTCGAGTGTTCCGCTTGCGGAAACGATCTTTTCAGCTCCGATACGAAGTTTAAGTCCGGGTCCGGCTGGCCCAGCTTCTATGCACCCATCGATAAGCAACGCATTTCGACCAGGGAGGACAGAAGTCATGGAATGTATCGAACGGAAGTTCTTTGCGCAAGCTGCGAGTCACATCTGGGACATGTTTTCCCCGACGGGCCACAGCCTACAGGCTTGCGCTACTGCATCAATTCTCATTCCCTGCACTTCGTGAAGGAAAAGCAATAGGTAATGCAAGAAGTATTTCAATGTATATGAAAGTGAAAAATTAAGAGCGCAGGCACATTAACAACGAATCATCAGAGGCGAATGACGGCTGCGAAACACTTATCTTGCATGTTTCTATTTGCCGGCCGACCGTACAAGCCATGAGAAAAGTACCCGGATGCGGCAGCAGAAGTGTCAAAGACCGGCCGGCCTTGGCATGAAAACAGACCGCATTTCCATTAGAATCGTAAATGTGAAGGTTACTAAACGGTTCATCCAAAGAAGCGAGATGAATACGAAGCCCGTCCAATTTCACATCGACTGAAGAAAACTGGGTGTATTCCCTTTGTGAGGAACGTATTACGCGGAATCGTTTAACAGCATTATATCTCATCAGCTGCACCTTACGTTTACACAATAACCCGAAACAGGGTAACCATTCTTTAATTTAAACACAATATATATAATGGTTTTTTCAAAGTGTTGTATGATTTGTGTTAGAAATGAACGCCTTACATTCATTCATGCTCTATTTTCATACCAACTTGTCCCTTAACTATCACCTCTCCTAAACGGTCACCAAGAAAATTCCGCGCAATCTCTCCCGTACAGTGACAGGCAAAAACCTTTGACACATGCAGCTTCTCAAGTTTATCCGCGGTCTTCCGCAGGCGCGGCCCCGATGCATTTAGAAGATGAAGTCCACCTACAATCGAATCCAGCTCATTACTCCCGCTTGTACGAAAAGCATGGTCTATCGTGTTAATCAGGCCCGAATGGCAGCATCCGGTGATAAGAATAAGTCCCTTAGGAGTATTTACCCAAATCGCCATATCATCTTGTATCCAATCGGGACGTTCGGCCCCGGGATCCAGATAAAACTTGCCGCCGGTATCCTCATATGCGCTGATTCGGGGAACAGGCCCGCTAATGCCGATATTTTCGGAAAAGTAAACCGGAGTAGTTACCCAGTGAATTCTGTCGATGATTGAATGCAGTGCTTTTGCCGAGTCGGCAGGTATTCCTATAAAGTTTAGGGCACCATCCTGTTTAAGGCTGTATCTTGGTTCGAATACCCCCGAGTGACAGTATACGGAACATTTTTTATTCTGTTTCAAAACCCGTGCGAGCCCTCCGGTATGATCGTAATGACCATGAGAGAGTACCAAATAATCCGCACTCTCGATGTCGATTCCCATAGCATTCGCATTGGCAATGAACTTTGCACTCTGTCCCGTGTCAAAGAGAATTCTTTTACCGTCGGCTTCTATCCATAAGGCAAAACCATGTTCACACAAGAAATTTTCATTGGTGCTGTAATCATCCATAAGAATGCTGATTGAAACTTTTGTGTTCACTTATCTCTCACATAGAAAAAAGGTGCATATTTATTTGAGGTCACTTGTCAGCTCACATATGCAGCCCCGGCCGAAAAAAGCCAAGCGCTTCTTCTATCGGGATCTCCAAAGACAGGCTGCTTTTTACAAATGTATATAACTGATACGCTGAAGCAGAGGCCTCAGTCTCCCGTTTTTGAGAAGCAAGGGAAAGCTACTTTCATGCCTGAACAGCCGACCAATGTAACATATTATATATACACACGTTATGACGCCCACCGGTTATGAAGCCATGTGCCGGGGTGCAATAAACATACGCAACAGACGATTGCAGCTGTGCAAGATAAGGGCGCAAAGCGAGAGATGCTTCAGGACTTTGTTTCGTTGTTTGAAGAACTCGTCTCGGTGGTGTAAGACATGAGAGATTTTAAAATCCGGATAAGCTTTTGCGCATCGAAGGGTTTGGGCAGGAAAGTTCGTGCTCCACATTTTTCCAAAGCCTCTTTATCCGATTCCTTGATGCGTCCACTCATGAGTATAACAGGCACTTTATAGTCGGTTATTTCGTTAACCGACTTGCAAAGAGTAATCCCGTCCATCTCGGGCATTTCGATATCGGAAATCACGGCGGTTATGGCCTCATGATTACTCCTGAACTTTTCCAATCCTTCGCGTCCGTCCAGAGCCTTAAACAGATTGAAATGATTTTCGAGACTGTCCATTAGCATTTCCAGCTGGTAAGCGGAGTCATCAACCAGTAGAATCGAAGGTAAATGGGGTTTGAGGTTTTCACGCTCGTTGAGGTCGATTTTTTGAGCACCGGCGGTAATGAATGCACTTTTCACATCGCGGTTAGTTTGCTGAGCATCGGGATTTAAACCGCTTTTGCCGTGGTGGTAATTGGATGCGGGAAAGTACAGACTAAATGCAGTTCCTTTTCCAGGTGCCGATTCAACGGTTATGAATCCGTGGTGGTTTTCCATATACCCGTACACTTGGGCCAAGCCAAGTCCCGTACCCCCTTTTTTCTTCCTTGTAGTGAAAAATGGCTCGAACAGGCGCCCGAAGAGCTCAGGAGGTATTCCACCACCGTTATCCTGTACACTTAAAACGATATATACCCCCTGTTCTATCGGTCTGCCTGAAGCGCTGCAATAGATCTGCCTTTCCTCTAATCTAACCGTTTCCGTCTTAATCCGTAGAATCCCCTCACCCTCCATAGCATCCCGTGCGTTTATCGCCAGATTCAGTATGGCCGATTGCAGACTCGACTGATTGCCCATGATTATGGTTTCTTGGCTTTCCAGTTGTTTGATTATCTGGATTTTTTTCGGCAGCGTGTGTGCGAGTATAGTAGTGGTATTTTCGATTGTCTGATGAATGTTCATCAAACTGCGCTCGTTTGAATTTCGCCTGCCGAAGGAAAGCAACTGCTTGGTAAGATTAGAGGCCGTGACGGCAATCGAAAGGATTTTATCCGCGTAATTATACGCCTTGGAATCTATGGGGACCCGTTTTTTTATAAGGTATGCGAACCCGTTGATACTCGTGATGAAATTATTAAAGTCATGAGTTATTCCTCCGGCGAGTTTGCCTATGGCATGCATTTTTTGTCCCTGAGACAACATTCTTTGCATATGCAGCTCTTTTTGCAGTGCCTGAATACGTTCAAGTTCAGAGCCTATTCTACCCGCGAAAACTGACAGAATATCGCTTACAATGGGATCTACACTAAGTTTCTTGCGATTGGCGACAAGAAGCAAACCAACCGGTTTTTTATTCGACACTATAACTGGAATCCAGTACCCGTAGGATGTTTTGAGCGGATATGTCAAAATCGTCTCAAACACAGAGGGTAGTTCCCCTATCGGAAAGACATGGGTATCGGTGCTGTGCATACCCGCTGCTTTTTCAATTTCATCCGATATCTCGATGTCGTCACGAACTATCTCCCCATCACTGAATTTATACAGATGTCCCATCTTCTCCGCAAACCGGTCGTTATCATACCATTCTATCAAAAAGGCCGACTCAACCTCCATGGCTTCGCACAGCGAGGACAGAAGCTGGGTGAAAAAAGCTCCCCCCATATACCCGGCGGTTCCCCTGGCCACATGATGATGGATGTTCACCATCTGATTTACCGTATCCCGTACGTTGCGGGAAGTAGTTCTGAGTATGAAATAGCCGCAGATAAAGCAAAGAAGTGTAACCGTGAAAACGGTCCAGAAAAAGCTGTCGATGTGAAGAAGCTTTTCGGCATAATCAACATACACCGGTAAAACACCGGCTTTCTGCAGGATTGAAACGACAACATAACTGCCTATCAGCAGAATAACATTGATCTGACCGATACGCCTGGGTATCACGTCAACCATCGCGGTAACCAGAATTGTGCACAGTAAATAAACGATCACAAAAGGACTGACAAATCCGCCGGTAAACGCAAGCGTCGGTGCAAATAAGAAAGAATAGGCCAGAGATTTTATTCCAATAACTCTCCGGATGTCACCACAAAAAAAGATTGCAGCCAGACCTAATACATTGATGCCTAAAGCAATCGCGATCAGGTAAATAAGCGACCTTACAGGCCAAACCAGGTTGGCTTGGAAGATTAAAAGAAGAATCGCGGCGGCGAGGGCCACAATCATTTCGCCGGCGAAACTGGCTGTTACCGAACGTTTATATCGCAAAGGATCTGCATGATAAATCTTCTCTTCGGGAAATAAAACAGCAGACAAAGAAGTCATTTGCTCACTCTCTGATGAAATCAATTATCGAAACTTTAAAATTATACCTCAAGAGCTTCGTCAACGGATGCGCCAAGCACATCCCGGTAGAGGGAAATTGAAAGAGAGCGCGGATGTGTTTCGGGCCCAACGTATGATTTTGCTTCGGATAAATCCATCAGCATACATCGGACACTTTCCAGAAACGGAACCAGAAATAGAAAACTTACCATGTACAAACAGATTTGTTCAAAAGGAATGACTCCTCCTAAACGCCAACCTATCAGTCGCTGTTCATTATATACCCAATGCCCACGCATGATTGCGTTGTACTCAAAAAGTAGATACAGCGCAACATTGATAGCAAGACTAATCAACAAAGCCGGAATATTAATTGATTTTAAAGTTTTCTTTGCCCATATCAAGCCAACCGCCGCAAACGGAGCAATCGCCACAAGCCAGCCCGGATACCATTTGCCTTCAATATAGATCGGCCTTACTTTTTTGCCTGTTGGAGCACGAAAAGATTGCGCACCCGCAGGAGATAAAAATCTTCTAAAAACCGCCACACCGATTATCGCCGCCAGAAAACCAAGCACCCCAATGGAGATTCTGCGAATCTGCTCGTCAGAGGGCAGATCGCCGCTGTCCTGCTTTTTGTTAAACCAGATCCAGAATCGTTTTGATGTCCACCCCGCTGCATCACATTTCAACCGCAGCCCCACATAAAGAAGCGTAAGCTGCAAATTGGCCCCGAAATAAAAGATAAACTCCTCAACCGGAATACCGCCAACCGAAAACCCAACCAACGGGTCAAGATCGGTGTAAAAGGTCCAGAAATCTAGATGAACGGCAACCAGCTCCAGTACGATACCAAAGGCTAAGGCGACACAATTAACGAATATCACAGATGCCTTAGACCATGGATCCCCCCTTGTCCATACATAATGAAAAAGAATAGCGGCCGGTAGATAAAAGAGTATCATTAAGGAAGCAAAGTAAAGATAACCGTTTTGAAGACCGTATACAAACAGGCCGATAAAGGAAACGGAAACCAGGGCGGTTAGTACAGCCAATCTCCTGCGATTGAATCCGGATACTTGATGGTTCATGGCATTTCCTCGGTTTATCTGTTTTTAAAAGAGCTGTTTATTCGGTTATGGCAAAACCACTGATAAAACAGATGCATGATAATGATTACAAAGAGAGGTGGAAAAAAATAATAGATTACCGGCTCTTCAATTGGAATTCCCCAAAAGGTCGGCCCCAGTATCCGTGCCTCGTTATAGACCCAATGACCACAAACTACCGCATGGTGTTCTATAAATAAACACAATATTTCGAATAACAAAACAACCATAACAGCCGATCTCCAGCACAGCGCCTTGACCCGTGTCCGCATATAGATCAGAAGCAAAATGAAAGGCAAGGCGATTAACGCCCAGGCCGGCCGGTGTTTTCCCCGTGTATACGAAGGCATTCCTCTTCGCATGACAATATCGAGCCGCCGCAGAAATTTTTTCATTCAGTCCTCCCCGCGAATAGTTGACGATAGTAAAGGTATAGAAGCAGACACAGGGGAGTCGCTCCAAACCAGAATATGAATTCCTCAACCGGAGCATCCAGGATATAAATCCCCCAAAGACGACTATGTTCCTGCGAAAAATTCCAAATGTCAAAATACAAGGAAAGATATTCGAATCCAACCGTCAACGGTAGGAGCAAAAGACAGGTGGAGAAAAAAGCCTTTCGCATCAGAGGGCCCTCACGCACAAGGACAACCGGACACAACACCAGAACAGGCAACCAGAAGCCCAGCACTATTGACCACCCATAATCCGTGTCAAGAATGTAAATGGGCAAAACGGCCGCCGACAGTAAAATAACGGGAAAAGAACCCTTGATGACAGGTTTAATCATGTGCGGTCCTTTGAAAAAAAAATATTCAGAACATTTAACTCAAAACGCCGGTTGAAGATGCAGCGGCTCTAATATATATCCACAGTAGATTAACTACTATGCGGTACACCAAAACACCTGTTTTTGATTGTACGCACCGAATATGTGGCTTTCAATACTTTTTTGTACTTTTTTTACAAAATCGGCGCATTTACAAATTAGTTATCTTATACTTATACGGCAGAGCCGGAATCGGTTTCCCGGTGTTGGGCATCTCGGCCACTTTAAAAGAAAAGACAGAGAAAACATATACAAATATACGACAAAAAAGGGTTATTTGTCGGACTTGGTATCTAATACGGCAGCAAGGGAATAGATCATTAATGACGGTGCGTTTGTCACTTCCAGAACATCTCCCCTATGGCACCATAAAGGCGGCATGAATGAAAATACTGATTATGCATATAGTTTTTACCCTGGGAGCATTCTTGGGCGTTTGGGCCCAACAATGGGTTGAGGTATGGTCGGATGAATTCAACTACGAAGGGCTCCCCGACTCGACCAGATGGAGCTATGATGTCGGTGGAGACGGTTGGGGCAATGGTGAGCTGCAGTATTACACCAAAAAAAGACTTCAAAATGCTCAAGTAACCGGCGGCAATCTCGTTATTACCGCAAGGAAAGAAGATTATGAAGGAAACGCCTACACATCCGCCCGACTCGTTTCGAAAAACAAGGGAGACTGGTTGTATGGAAGAATAGAAGTCAGAGCAAAACTGCCTTCCGGCAGAGGCATCTGGCCTGCCATATGGATGCTGCCGACAAACAGTGATTACGGCGTGTGGCCAAGATCGGGCGAAATCGATATTATGGAATACGTTGGATGGCAACCGGATACGATTCATGGCACGGTTCATACCCAGGCATTCAATCACAACATCGGCACTCAGAAAGGAGAGTTGATTCAAATACCCGATTGTGAAGAGCAGTTCCATGTCTATGCCCTGGAGTGGTCGGAACAGAAGATCGAGGTATTCGTCGACGACATATCATATTTCACCTTCGACAACAGCGGTACCGGTGATTACAGGGAATGGCCTTTCGACAGGATTTTCCACCTTCTGCTTAACGTTGCCGTTGGCGGCTCCTGGGGCGGCCTGCATGACATAGACGATTCTATTTTCCCCCAGAGTTTTCTTATCGATTATGTTAGAGTATTTAAACCCGACACAGCCGGCCCCTTCCTGGTAGAAACGCCGATTAATGGTCGCGGCAGCGTTGTCGTTTCGCCGTCAAAGGGCTCTTACGATCTCCTGGACACCGTAATCATTAAAGCATATCCCGATGAAGGTTACGAGTTTAAGGGCTGGGCCGGGGATATTACATCCACAAGTGACTCACTGCACCTGGTCATGACACGAACGATGTTTTTGACACCTTACTTCGCCCCGCCAAACCACATGCTCATCAACGGCGATTTCACCAGTTTGTCTTACGGATGGGAATTTGTGGGAACTCTGGAGGGTGCATCCTCAAGCGGCAGGGTCCAAAACGAAGCTTTTCACATCGACATCGAAAACGGGGGAACAGTCGATTATGCGATCCAGCTTAACCGCCCGGGGCTTAGCTTTGTGAAGGCAGAGAGTTATAGGGTATCGTTTGACGCCAAGGCGGATGCGCCCCGATCTATAAAGACTAAGATAAACCAGGCTACACAACCTTGGAGAACCTACCACAGCACCGAACATGAGATAACGTCGCGGTACGAAAACTATTCGTTCGAATTTACAATGGAGGATACCTCCGACCGGAACGCTCGAGTGGAGTTTGACCTCGGTTTGTCGGATATCGATGTATACATAGATAATGTAGAGGTAATCCGGCTTAGTTCCACGGGGGTAAGAGCCGGGGCACAGGGCAATACACCGAAGGTAACAGTCAGCCAACTGCCGCACGGAGTAGAGATAAGATTCGATCAGGCAGGCTTGGGCAAACTCCAGGCATCGATCTACAACCTCAACGGTCGTTTGATCAGCAGGGCTGAAACCCGCCAAAATATGAACGGCGGTAAGCTCCTGATAAAAACCGCCGAATTACCCAGAGGTACCCTTATTCTCAAAATCCAAGGAGCGGGAGCAGGGATCACAAAGGTTTTACCTGTACTCAAATAATCTCGGTATCTTATCTGATTGGGCAGAAAGCAAATAAGATAAGATACGGCTTATCAGTTTTCCACGTACCGCAAACGAAAGAAATAGTGTTTTCGGTTAATGTAAGATTCGTTCATTATCAGATTAGATATGTTTGGTTTTCCCGCTATGGTTTTGGGAAAAGTCAAAAAAGGCATTTACCCGGAGCGGACAAATGCCTTTAATTATTCACCGAATACGAAAAGATTCATTAATCAGACACCTTCGGATGAACCTTCGTTTGCCGCTTCACTTTCGACAACGCTCTGCTCTGCGGCATTCTCCCCTTGCTCCTTGGCGTTTTCTTTTCTGGTTAATGCCGCCTGTGCATCGGACATTATTTCACTTACTATTACATCGACCATTTTGGCGGGCTCGGCATACTGTTCAGGCTCCAGAGTCTCCATCAAACGCAAATAGTTTAACAGATCCTCTACACGGTCGTATAGAGCGTTGAACGCTTCGTTAAGTTGAGGGAGATCTTCCCTGGAGGCTACCGAGCCATCCCGCTCCTCCACCTTTGCGTTAAAA
Source organism: uncultured Fibrobacterota bacterium (assembly GCA_964586285.1). Taxonomy (GTDB): domain Bacteria; phylum Fibrobacterota; class Chitinivibrionia; order Chitinivibrionales; family CAYFVL01; genus CAZPHU01. The sequence continues at coordinate 30,475 of CAZPHU010000040.1, forward strand.
TCTTGGGCTAATTGTTTCCATTCGGTATACCAGTCCACGATTCCAAGCATCTCGATTAACTGTTGGTATTCCGGAGAATCCAGCTTTTTGAATATTCTTTGAAGTTTGGCCGTTTGCTTTTTATACCCTTTGTTGTATGCCGTACCGAAAAAATCAAGGACATCCTGAAGTTTGAGTGCGGCTTCACGCATTTGCGGCTGCGTTCTCCGGCACGTCCACGCTTTGACTTGAAACACAAACCCACGCTCACCGTCGTCGCGAAACAGATCCGAAAAATTCAGGATTTTGGCAAACCCGCTTTTTCTGGATCTATTCAGCACAGAGTTCAAAACAAACACACCATCTTTCACCCGCCCCGCCAATCGTCTCACATGTGGATTGCCCTCGGTAAGAGGCTCTACTACACTACATGTTCGGGTCGCGAGATTACTCAAATGGTTGTGCTCCAAAGGTCTCTTACTAATTTCCGTAATTCCCATTTTCACTCCTTAGTCGGTTAAGGTAAACACTCGTGTATTTTCACAGACCAGTCAAATTTCTTTTTCCTCCTTTCCTGTATACATGGTTGAATTCAACTATCGAAGAAAACAAATAATCCGAATATCTATGCTTTTTGCTCTTATCACAAAAAAGAATCGTGGGGTCTCAGGATCTATTCTCTACAATTTTTAGGTACTCCTTTGAACCTCAGGGGAATGCCTGAAAATTTTTAGGTACT